>CAYYUT010000737.1:0-1503 GCA_964474935.1 uncultured Spirochaetales bacterium | reverse complement strand
GTATCGACTACCTCGCGGGCGCCCAGGCGCTGATGGTCGACGATGTCGACGCGCTCGAAGCCCGGTTCGGCTCCGAGGGCGAGTGCTGGCAGAGCAGCTTTGCGCAAGCCTCTCAGTGCGGCATCGAGTGCCGAGACGCGCTCGACACTCTGGTCACGGGACTGGAAGAAGCGGGGGACGCCGTGCCCCGGCGCGAGCCGATCGGTCACTGGCGCAACGCCCTGCACCTGATCTCGGAGCTCGGCGAATACTACGAGCTCTGAGCTGCCGCCCCGGGGGACGCGCTGCGCGCGTTCGTCGGCCCGGGCCCATCCGCGCCGTCCGCGGCGCGTCCCGCCGCGCGGGGGCGTGGGCCGCACCGATCCGGCCGATTGGGCCGGACCGGCTCGTCGGTCCGATTCGCTCGTGCGGGCGACTCGTCTGCTCCGCTCGTCTCGTCTGCTCCTCTGAGCCGATGCACTTGCGCTCGGCGATCGCCCGGGGAGACAATGCGCCCCCGGTGCAGGGCCGTTCTTCCTTCATGTACGACCCCGAGGTGAACGATGACCCCTCCGCGTTTCCTGATCGGTTCGATGCTGCTCGTGTTCCTGGTGTCCGGCGTGGCCCTGGCGGACCGCGACGAGCGCGACGAGCGCGAAGCTCGCGGGCATGGGCTCGCGTTCCTCGGAAAGGCCCGAAAGAAGCCGAGCGAGGTCGCGACGCTGCGCGCGAAGATCGCGACGATCCGGCGGCTCGAACGCCTGGCCGACGCGGAGCGTGATCGAGAGTTCGCCGTCGTGCTCGACGACCAGATCGCTCGCGAGGCCGACGCCTTCGTCGACCTGGTCGTGACATTCGCCGACCCGAGGTCGCCGGGCGGTCCGGTCCTCTCCGCCGGGCCCGGGTCGGGGCCGGTCGGCGCGATCACCTGCGGCGGAAGCGACGACGATCCGCCGCCCTTCTGTGCCTGCACCGACAGCGTGTTCCCGAGCCCGGGAGACCTGGACAGTGCCGACTGCGTGGTTCTGAGCGCCTGGTGTGCGATCACCGGCGGCGATTACCGGCCCACCGAGGGCCTCTGTCTCTGGTAGGTGTCGCCCGCGACCACCGGGTGGCCTCGCTCGTCGCGCCCCTCCGCGTCGGCCGCAGGCCGGGCACCGCGGCGACGCCGCGCGAGCGCCGTTGCGGGCTCGGCCGGTCTCAGTCGCTGGCCTCGGCCACGCCTTCGCACGCCTCGCGCGTCACGCGGTGCCGGTACTCGAACATGCGCTCGAGGTTCCAGCGCGCGAAGGGGCCGCCGACCAGGCGCCCCAACCAGCCGAGGGGTAGCTCGTACTCGATGTCGTCGGTGAGCACCGAGCGGTCCGGTCCCTCCGGCGTGACGATGTGGCGATGCAGCCAGCTCGAGAAGGGTCCCTTGACCATCCGATCGGCGAACATCCGCCCCGGCTCGTAGGCCACGTGCTCCGCCTCGATCCGTTGCCAGACGGGGCCGCGCCGCACGTCGAGCACCACCCGCGTCCC
>CAYYUT010000736.1:0-1507 GCA_964474935.1 uncultured Spirochaetales bacterium | reverse complement strand
GGGAGCGGGCCATGGTTCGCATGGTGTCCGCGAGCACCACGGCCTCGTCTGGGCCGCGGCGCTCGACGGCGGTGTCCAGCTCGCCGGTTCCGATGCGAGCGGCGGCGGCGGACAGCGCGGCCAGGGGCTCGGAGACCGCGCGCGCGGTGAAGACGGCCGCGAGCACCAGGCCGGCGAGGGCCACCAACGCGCCGAGGGCGAGGTTGCGCCGCAGTCCCGCGAGCGCGTCGGTGTAGTCGGCGGCGGCCTCTACGGCCACGAACCCGACCGATGCGCCCTCGCGATCGTGAAAGGGCGCGTAGCCGGTCTTGTACGGCCGGCCGCGGGGCCCCTCGAAGAGGACGGACGCGGCGCCGTCTCCGGCCGAGACCCGCTCGAGCTCCGCGCGATCGAACCGGGCCCGCCCGTATTCTCGACCCACGGCGAGGCTTCCTCCGCTGTCGACCATGGCGCGATGCCCATCGAAGTGCGCCACGACGATACGCTCCACGCCCGCGCGCTGTGCGGCCTCGGACAGGGCCATCCGAGCGCGTCGATACGTCCGCGTGTCCTCGTCGCCGGCTTCCAGCAGGGCGACCCGCGGGTTCGTCGTCTGGCTCACGAGGCGCGCGATGGCCACCAACCGCTCGGCCAGCGCGTCTTCGAGGCGACCGCGCGCCACGTGATCGGCATAGACGGCCACCGCCACGAGGCCGGCGCCCGCGGGCACGACCAGGGCCTGAACCAATCGGGTCTGTAGCCGACTCACCTACGCCAGCTTACGCGATTCGTGTGTCAAGGCTCTACAAGCGGCGGTTTCCGCCGACTCGGTCCACCATGATGGTGGAGCGGTGCAAATCGGCTCGGCACAACCTCATCCGGTATTTGAAGGTGTACGACCAGGAAACCCACGACCTGATGGGGCGCGTGGTCGATGTCTCTCATCGCGGGATGATGGTGGTCGGTGAGCGCCCCTACGAGCCCGAAAGCGGCCCGCGCAAGCTCCGCGTCATGCTCCCCGAGACCATCGACACCCCGTACTTCGACGTCGAGGCCGAGTGCCGTTGGGGCGGGCCCGACGTCAACGCCGAGCTGTTCGACGGGGGCTTCGAGTTCGTCAACATGACCGACGACCTCAAGGACACCCTGGACCTCGTCGTCGACGAGCTCTCGTTCGAGCACGGCCTCGACGACGACCCGGAGATCTGATCCGCGGCGCCACGGCCCGGGGGCTCAGCGGTGGACCGGAAGCGTCAACGACCCGCCGTGCACGGTGTTGGTCGCCACGTCGGACCCGGTCTGGCTCGACCAGAGCCCGAAGCGATTCGGGTGGGCGTGATACACGGGAAAGTTCGATGACGACACGTCGAGCCGCAGCCGGCTCGTCGCGGCGAAGGTCCACTCGATCGGCCACAGCTCGATGTCGAGCGTGACCACCTCGCCGGGGGTGTACGGCGCGGCGGGCCCCTCGCCGGCGCCGAGACGATAGGATAGGGCCCGGATACCGTCTCGGACGTGGCGGGTGGTG
>CAYYUT010000735.1:0-1509 GCA_964474935.1 uncultured Spirochaetales bacterium | reverse complement strand
GCAGCCTGGATGGGGGGCCGGCGCCGGCCTCGGGCGCCGAGGTCGTCGCCAGCAATGGCCACGTGCACGAACCCCTGCTCGAGACCCTGCGACGAGGTCGCAGCACCTGGTCGACGGGACGCTAGAGCAGATCGTCCTCGACGAACCCCTCGAGCTCGGCGGCCGGCTCTTCGTCCGAGCCCTCGGGCTCCCCGGCGGTGGACAGGAAGCGGTTGCGGAACGCCTCGAGGCTGATCGGAAGATGCTCGGCCAGCTCGTAGTCGAGCGAGTAGACCTTCTCGGAGTCGGCGGTCTGCGCCAGGATCCCGAGGGCGTCGGAGGCGCGCCCCAAGCGGATCTCGGCGATCCGGCCGTCGCGGCCCTCGGCCCGGATCACCACGGCCGGCGGCGCCAGTCCGAGACCCGGGAGCTCGGCGGTGCCGGCCTCCTCGGCCACGATGTCGGTCGCGCGAAGACGAGACAGCTCGGACACCATCCGAGGTAGCTTCCCGACCGCGATCGCCTCGGGCTGCGACGTCCACCCGGACTCGGCGTGCTCGGCGACGATCTCGACCGAGCGGCTCGCCCCCTCGGCCTCTTCGGAGAAGACCAGCACGATCCGCTCCACGTCCTCGGGCGCAAACTCGGCCAGCTGCTTGTAGCGGTACGCGCCGAGCTCGCGCGGAAAGTCGTCGAGGCGGGTCCGGGGAATCCGATAGAGCGATTGCTCGCCCGAGGTTCGGGCCAGCCGCTGGTCGTCGTCCCACTCGCCCCCGATCTCGAGACGCAGCGGTTCGGCGGGGGCTCGGGCCTCGGCGCCCTCTTCGAACGAGATCGTCGCGCGCAGGCGCGGCGTCCGGAAGCTGGCCGTGGCGTCGGGCGGCGGCTCGTCCAGGAAGTCCGTCGCCCGCAGGAACGAGAGGTCCGAGAGCAGGGTATCGACGGTGGTCGCGTCGGCGCGCTCCTCGATCGGTGCGACGAGCCGCCACCGTTCCGATCCCGGCTCCGTCCCCCGACGAACGAGCGTCACGCCCCCCTCGGGCCAGCCAAGCTCGATGCGCGCCACCGCGCTGCGGTCGAAGTGGAGCAGGCGCTTGTCGCGAAGCTCCGCCAGATCGCGCCGCAGCGACTGGGCCCGGTAGCTCGCCACGGTGAACACCCGCTCGTCCAGGTTCGTCGCCGCGTAGGTGTGGCTTCCCACCGGTGTCTTGTCGCCGATCTCGACGCGGTAGGCCTCTCCGCCGGCCTCGAACTCGACCACGCTCGCCTCGTCGCCGAGGCCGTAGATCTCGGGCGATTGGGGCGCGTCGATCGCGGCTTCGCTGGTGAGCTCGGCCAGGGCCGACGCGATGCTGTCGAGCGCCGTCCGATCGGCCGGAAAGTCGACGGGCCTGGCGAGGCGCCAGTCGTCCCCCGCGCGAACCAGCTCGACGTCGGTGCCATCGCTCGTGGTGAGCCGGATCGATGCCAGGTCGGTCGTCTCGAGATCGGGAAAGAGGCGCTTCGAGAGTTCCTCGGCCGCTTCCTGGT
>CAYYUT010000734.1:0-1512 GCA_964474935.1 uncultured Spirochaetales bacterium | reverse complement strand
CCGTCTTCCAGTTGGCCTGGATCGGAAGGTGACTGCCCGCGCAGCTCGTCACCCATGACGAGTGACAGGTGAAGCAGGCCATGCGGTCGTCGCGATGGGCCCGGTCGGAGGCAGCCACCTCCGGTCCGAAGCCGCCGCCCTGTCGCGCCGACAAGGTCTTGGCCCGTGCCGCCTTCGCATTGTAGGCCGGGTGTCCCGGCGTGACGCTGTCCTTGACCTGGGGCACGCGCCGCTCGGCGTGGGGCGGCAGGATCAGGCGTTGCTGGAGCGAGCCGTCGCGCCACACGAAGCGTCGTTTCCCATCGGCGTTTCGCAGTCGCAGCAGATCGTTCCCGCCCACCGGAGCCGCCGGGCCCGACGTGCGCAGGTCGGCGTAGGCGTCGGCCGTACCATGGCAATCGCGGCAACGGATCTCGACCGCGGCCGCCACCTCGCCGTGCAGCAGGCCATTGCCATGGCTGTCCTGCGCGAAGTGACAATCGGCGCACTGCATGCCGCGTTCGGCGTGGATGTCGCGAAGGTGTACGGCGCGTTTCCACTTCTCGGCCGGCGGCAGGTCGTCGGGCACTGGGTCGCCCTCTGCGTCGAGCAGCGTCCCGTCGCGATCCCGCTTCCAGACGCTGCGAAAGTTCCAGCCGTGACCATGGTAGTCGGCGAACTGCACGTGCTCGGCACGGGGATTGACGTCGTCCCAGACCCTGGAGAGAAAATCGGGATCGCCCCAACGACCCCGAACGACCGCTTCCTCCGGGTTCGCTTCGAGCAAGCGGTGCCTGGTGGCGTCGTCGGGATCGCGCTGCTCGGAGGGCCACATCAGCGGGGCGTCCGATTCGTAGTCCCACATCGTATAGCCGAGATAGGAGTTCACGAACATGTTCGGCTGATGCATGTGACAGACCATGCACTGGCTCGTGGGGATCGCCCGCGTGAACTCGTGGCGCAGGGGATGGCCGCGCTCGGGTCGACCGTCCGGCCTCCGGAGTGCCTGGATGGTGGGGTCCTGGCTCTGCGATTCCCCCCAGTGTCCGAAGCGAGCGTAGGGTCCCGAGCTGATCGGGTCGCGGTCGTTCGCGTACACCGCGTGGCACGCGGTGCAGCCGCTCGACCGGAAGTCACCGGGATTGTCGTTGGTACCGAGGAACCACAGGAACGGGTCGTTCAGACGCGTCTTGTGGATGTTCAGGACCGGAACGCTGATGCGCGCCCCGGTGCCGGGTCCCCGGTTCGACTGGCGGATATCCGGCTTTCCGGGCTCCTCGAAGGGATTCGGCAATCCGATCTCGGGGAAGACGTTCGCGATGTTCCGGCCCCCGCGCTCGAAGACACGGAACACATCGGCCGGGGGGACGGTCTCCCAGGCGGGCAGCGGCGACACCGCCTGGAGCACGCCACGTCGCTCGAGCTCCGGAGTCACCTCGATCCCGAGCTCGATCCGTGCGGGTTCGCCGTCGCGGGTATAGGCCTCGCCGAGGATGTAGCGCTTGAGCGGCAGGATCCCGTTGTTGTAGGAGG
>CAYYUT010000733.1:0-1520 GCA_964474935.1 uncultured Spirochaetales bacterium | reverse complement strand
TGGATGAGCCACGGCGACCGGGTGCTGCGCCTGCCGGAGGGCTTCCGCGTGCGCGGTACGAGCGACGGCTCTCCCGCGGCGGCCGTGCGGCACGCCGAGAAGCCGATCTACGGGCTCCAGTTCCACCCCGAGGTGGCGCACACCGACGGCGGGCGCGAGCTCCTCTGGAACTTCATCCATCGCATCTGTCGCTGCGACGGCAGCTGGACGATGGCCGCCTTCGTGGACGAGGCGGTGGCCGGCATCCGGGAGCAGGTGGGTGCGGCGCGGGTGGTGTGCGGATTGTCGGGCGGCGTCGACTCGTCGGTGGCGGCGTCGCTCGTCCACCGCGCGATCGGCGACCAGCTCGCCTGCATCTTCGTCGACCACGGTCTGCTCCGAGCGGGCGAACGTGAAGAGGTGGAGCGCGCCTTCCGCCAGAGCCTGGGGATCCCGCTCCACACGGTGGATGCCTCGGCCCGCTTCTTCGATGCGCTCGCCGGCGTCACCGATCCCGAGCAGAAGCGGCGGATCATCGGCCACCTGTTCATCGAGGCCTTCGAGTCCGAGTCCGAGCGCCTCGGGGGGGCCGACTTCCTGGTGCAGGGGACCCTCTACCCCGACGTGATCGAGAGCGTCTCGGTGCGCGGCCCCTCGGCCACCATCAAGACCCACCACAACGTCGGAGGCCTCCCCGAACGCATGAAGCTCGCGCTCGTCGAGCCCCTGCGCGAGCTCTTCAAGGACGAGGTGCGCGCGGCCGGACGCGAGCTGGGACTGCCCGAGGCGATGGTCGGGCGTCATCCCTTCCCCGGGCCCGGTCTCGCGATCCGCATCCTCGGCGAGGTGACCCGTGAACGCCTCGCGATCCTGCGTGCGGCCGACCGGATCTACCTCGACGAAATTCGCGCGGCGGGACTCTACGACGAGATCTGGCAGGCCTTCGCCGTGTTCCTGCCGCTCCAGAGCGTCGGGGTCCAGGGCGACGAGCGCACCTACGATCACGCCATCGCCCTTCGCGCCGTCACCTCGAGCGATGCCATGACGGCCGACTGGTACCACTTCGCGCCCGACGTGTTGGCCCGAATCTCGGCCCGGATCACCAACGAGGTGAAGGGAGTCAATCGCGTCGTCTACGACGTCTCGTCGAAGCCGCCCGCCACCATCGAGTGGGAGTAACCGTGTCCCACGCCGGCTTCGTGCATCTCCACCTCCACACCCAGTACTCGCTCCTCGACGGAGCCATCCAGCACGTGCCGCTCTTCGAGCAGGCACGCAAGCTCGGCATGCCGGCCGTCGCGATGACCGACCACGGCAATCTCTTCGGCGCCGTCGAGTTCTACGAGAAGGCGGTGGCCCAGCGCGTGAAGCCCATCATCGGTTGCGAGGTGTACCTCGCGTCGGGATCGCGTTTCGACAAGGAAGTGCGCGACCGCGACGAGAAGGGCTTCGACGCGATCAACCATCTGCTGCTGCTCGCGATGAACGAGACCGGCTACCGCAACCTGATGTACCTGGTCTCGAAGGGCTACCTGGAGGGC
>CAYYUT010000732.1:0-1526 GCA_964474935.1 uncultured Spirochaetales bacterium | reverse complement strand
TCGCGCCCCTGCCCGAACAGCGCATCTCCTGTGAGGGCGCAGTGACTTGGTTCGAGGCCCAGCTCGGTGTCGGTCCGCACAGCGCCAGGGTCGAGCAGGAGGCGCCCGCGGAGCTTGCCCTGCTCGAGCGAACCGACGGGCGAGAGCTTCGCGGCTGGCTGCTGAGCCTCGGAGACCTGCCGACGGGGACCCTGCGCGTCGCGTGTATCCACGGTACGTTCGACTGGTCCCTCGTGGCGAGCGACCAGCGACTGATCGTCTATGCTATTGGCGACGAGCGGCCGTCCGTGGAGCACGCGGTACGTACAGGAGCATGGTCGGTGCCCGGGCACCTCCTGCGGGTTCGGTCGGCCGCCGGGAAGCTGACCCTCGCGGAGCTCCCGTGGCCCCGAGCCGCCGGCTCTGCGATCGCCGCGTTGGTCGAGGGTCAGCTGCTGGATCTCGACGCCTCCCGGATCGAGCCAGAAGGTGAGCTGGCGGTGACGGCGCAGGCAACTGTCGACGGAGCCTCCGCGACCCTCGGTCGGGCGCTGTCGCCCAGCACCGACGAGACAGCCGTTCGCTTGGTCGAGCGTCACGGTCTCGACGCCATCCGTGCGATCCTCGTCTTGGCCGAAGCCGAGGTCGAGCCTGCGACCTGGCTGACACTGGACCACCTGAGGCTCGAGGCCAGGTCGAGTGAGCGCGTCGAGCGGGCGCACATCCGGGACAACTACCTGTACGCGGCCATCGTCGAAGGAGAAGGCGAACTTCCCGATCATCAGGCGGTTCGCCGGGACATGCCTAGCCAATCTCTGCGCGAGGCGGAGGAGTCACACGCGTGGATCATCGATCAGGACCGAATCGAGCTCGCTCCCCGGGCCGTGTTGCTGCGGATGCCCCGATCCGTGGTCGGGCCCTTGGTCCCCTCGTTGATCGATGCCGGGCTTTTCGTCCACGACGGCGCTCGAACGAGGGTCACCTCGTGGACGCGCTACACGGTCTGGCTGCCCGTCGGGGGCAAGACCCGGGAGTTCGTCTGGCAGCCTACGAGCGAGCCGCGCCTCACCGAAGAGGTGGACGCTCGGATTCTTCGTCTCAGTCGGCTCGCTGCCAAGCCGACGGTCGTACCCGGCCCGCCTCCCGACCGGCCGGTCTCCCGCGAGCGCAGGATGCCCCGCGACGTGGGGCTGTTCGTGGCGGGCGGCCTCGTCTGCGTGGCGGGGGTCGTCGGGTTGTTTCTCGCGACCGTCGGACTCCCGGAGTCCATCGAGGCCTCGCCGGTGCCGATCCCGCTCCCTTCGCCCGAGCCCACTCTCGCCGAGGTCGAGTCACTCGGCACGTTCCCTCGAAATCTCGAGGCGATCCTCCGCTGGACGCGAGACATCGAGACGGCGAACCACGAGGAGACCCTCATCGCGACCGACGCGGTGGCCTACGGTCAGTACTCGAGACCTGCCCTCGCACAGCGCTATGCTTCCCAGCTCCTCGCGTTCGTGGGCGGGTGCCGCATCATCGACAGCTGCTCGATCAGCGAGATGTCGGTC
>CAYYUT010000731.1:0-1528 GCA_964474935.1 uncultured Spirochaetales bacterium | reverse complement strand
AGAAATTCCTATCCGCTCACCACCAGCTGGCACCGGACGCCTCCCGACGTACTCGACGCGAGCGTAAAGAGCCCGGACTACCTGAGCAACGCGCGTGCCAAGCTCGAGGCGCGCCGGCGCGGCGCCGACGAGGCCCTGCTGTTGAACCTGGCCGGCCGGGTGGCCGAGGCGAGTGTCGCCAACGTCTTCGTCGTGTGTCGCGGCGTCCTGGCGCCGCCGCCGCCCACGGACGGTGCGCTCCCGTCCGCGAGCGATGCGCGTGAGCCCATGTTGGTATCGAGACCGTCGCGCCTCATTCAGCGAGGGGGTTCTGGATCCATGCGATGGCCTTGGCGATGGTCTTGTCGGTCACTCCGAGACACCCCGCGATCGCCCTGTCGCTCATTCCAAGCTCACGAAGATGCAGGGCCTTCCGGGCGACTCGCTGGTAGACCGGCGGCTCCACGGTCTCGACGAGCGCCACCTGGAATGGCAGGGCCCCGGCGGTTCGAATACTTTGCGTCCGGGTCCACAATTTACCCAATAGAATCAGAGGCTTGTGTCGAAGTCATGGCCCGCAACCGCTCGGTCACCCAGATACCCCCGGAGTGAACTCGCGCGGGGCAATCGGCTCTGAGTTCAGCGGGCGCTGTCACCGCGCCGGCGCTGAACGGTCCAATCTCCGTCTGGTCCTCGGAGGTTCGCATGTCCAGTCTCGTGATCGACACGAAACCGCTCGGCCCTCTTGGCTTGCTGAGAGAGCTCGTGCGCGCTCGTCGTCAGGGAGCGGGTCCCGAGACCGTGTTCCGCCTGTTCCGACCCTTCCACGGCCCCAACCTCGACGAGGTCTACGAGCGCGTCATGGCGGACGAGACCGGGAGGCGCTTGCTTCACGAGGGCCAGAGCCTTCATCCGGTGCTGCTGGACTTCGACCGGTTGCGTTCTCTGCCGGAGGGAACGCTCGGTCAGGAGTACGCGCGTTTCATGGATGACAACGAGATCGACATCGTTTCGTTCGCCGAAGCGAGTCTCCGCTACATGGCTCGCGAGGACTACGCTCGCGACGAGGCGTGGCACCTGGTGAATCGAGCGCGGGATATCCACGAGCTGATCCACGTCGTTTCTGGCTATGGAACAGACGAGCTGGGTGAGATGTGTGTTCTGGCGTTCTCGTATCACGAGGCGACGCGTCCGAGCGTAGGGCGCTTCGCCATTCGGGCGCGTGTCGCAGAGTTTCATCGACGCGGGTTCGATCATGCGGAAGAGGCCATCTCCCACGCTTTCGAGAGAGGTCGCGCGGCGCGGAGCATGATCGCCGCCGACTGGGCCGAGCTGCTCGCGTGGCCGCTTGATCGCGTGCGCGAACATCTCGCGGTCTCGGAGCCGGAGCCGTATGAACCCATCCCCGCGACGGGAGAGCCTCCGAGGCCGATTGACGCGCTGCGTGCCCTGTTCCTGGCGTCGCCTGGTCTAGAATTCGCCTGATCAGCGCGGGGGATCTCTGACCGGACGAAGGCGCTCCTACCCTCCACCCGCGTTCCACCATCTG
>CAYYUT010000730.1:0-1530 GCA_964474935.1 uncultured Spirochaetales bacterium | reverse complement strand
CGAGCATAGAGGTCAGCCCTGCCACCCCCGAATCCACCTCGTCGTCGTAGAAGTCGGCGATCTTGGCCAGCATGGTGTCCATGGCACCGGTCTGCTCGCCCACCGCCACCATCTGAACGACCATTCCCGGGAACACGCCACTCTCTCCGAGCGGTTCGGCCAGCGTACGACCCTCCGAGATGGCCGTCCGGGTCCTCACCAGCGACCGCTCGACCACCAGATTTCCGGCGGTCTTCGACACGACCTCGAGCGAGTCGAGGATCGGCACGCCGCTCGAGATCATGGTCCCGAAGGTCCGGGTGAAACGCGCGACGGCCACCTTCCGGAGCAGCGGCCCGAAGATCGGCAGCTTCAGGAAGATCCGGTCCGTCTGGAAGCGGAATCCGACACTCCGTTTCCGGGCCTGGCCGAAGGCGACGACCACGAAGGCGATCGTCCCCATCATGTAGACGAGGTTCGCCTGGAGCCAGTGGCTGACGTTCACGACCATCTGCGTGGGTCCGGGTAACGTCCCGCCGAAGTCGTTGAACATCTGCTCGAAGACCGGGATCACCTTCACCATCAGGAGGATGAGCACGCCGACCGCCACCACCACGATCGTGGCGGGATAGACCATGGCGCTCTTCACCTTCCGCTTGAGCGAATCGGCCTTCTCGAGGTAGGTGCCGAGCCGATTCAGGATCGTGTCGAGGATTCCGCCGACCTCGCCGGCCGCGACCAGGTTCACGTAGAGCTGATCGAAGACCTCGGGGTGGCGTCCCAGCGCATCGGCGAAGGTCGAGCCCTGCTCGACGTCGCTCTTCACGCGGCGGAGAACGTCCTTGAAGCGCTTGTTCGGCTCCTGGTCGGCCAGGATCTCGAGACACTGCACCAACGGCAGACCCGCATCGATCATGGTCGAGAACTGACGCGTGAAGACGACCAGATCGCGAGTCGTCACCCCGGAGCCCATCGCCGGCAGCATGGCCAGCAGGTCCTTGGGCGCAGGCTTCACGGTCACCGGCAACAGGTTCTGCGCGCGCAGCTGCGACATGACGGCAGCGTCCGTCGCGGCCTCCATCACGCCCTTCTTGACCTCGCCCTGCCGGGTACGAGCCTTCCAGTTGTAGACGGGCATCTGGGTCCCTCCTTGCCGACCGGACTAGGCCGCGCCGCGATTCGTGGATTGCGCCGAACCGTCCTTCGCCACGCCGATCATCTGCCGGAGTTCGTCCGGATCGGCGCTCCGTCCAAGCGCATCGTCCAGTCCGATCAGCCGCCTCTGATACAGCGACGCAAGCGACTGGTTCATGGTCTGCATGCCGAACTTCTCCTGTCCCACCTGCATCGCCGAGTAGATCTGGTGGATCTTGTCCTCGCGGATCAGGTTGCGAATCGCCGGGTTCGGCACCATCACCTCGAGCGCCATCACGCGGCCCGGGGCGCCGACGCGGGGCAGCAGGGCCTGACAGAGCACCCCCTCGAGCACGAAGGAGAGCTGCGCCCCGATCTGGGGCTGCTGGTAGGGCGGGAAGACGTCGACGATCCGGT
>CAYYUT010000729.1:0-1536 GCA_964474935.1 uncultured Spirochaetales bacterium | reverse complement strand
CGCCGAGGAAGAACGTCGACGACAGCGACGGGTACATCGCACAGGGCGCACCGGGCCGATCGAGCCGGCGTGGGTCGTCTTCGTCGAGGCGGTTGAACCGGACCTGGCCGAAGCAGGGCTCCGAGTGGACGATGCTGGCGATCGAGACGTCCTCTTCGTCAGGCCGGGACTGGAAGGTGGTGACGTTGAGCTCGGCGCGCTCGTAGCGCAGGCCGCCCACCAGGCGAGCGATGTCGCCAAAACGGACGTCCGCGAGGCCGTAGACACCAAAGACCTCCTGACTACCGATGTAGTCGTCCTTGATGGCCCGAGACTCGTCGTTGAAGTCGATGGGCAACCCAATCCCGATCCCATCGGGATCGTAGAGCGTCTCCGGGTCCGTGTCGTCGAACAGCTGGTCCGCCCCGCAGGGAGTCGTGGGCTCTCGGTCGGTCGGGCAGCTGTCATCGCGGGGCGGGAAGGTGTAGACCCGGCTCTCGGACTCTCGCTCTGTCCGACTGCCCGCGATTCCGGTCTTGAACGTCAGTCCGAGCCAGTTCTCCAGGGGGTCGGAGGCGAGCAACGTGAGGTCCAGGCCATAGCTCTGTACGTCATCGGCGACGCCCGAGAAGCCTCGCTGGGCGCCCGAGTCGCCCTCGAGGCGCCACATCGGATCCTCGGGCTCGTACGGAAGAAAGTCACGCCACCCGGTGTCGCGCCGGTCGGGCGCATCGCGACCCGCTCGGGCAAGCATCCCGCGGGCGTCGAAGCGGACAGGGCCGAACTCGGCTTTGCCGGACAGCTGTTGGGCGAACAGCTCCCGCTCGATCCAGGAGAGGAGGAAGCGACGAACGAAGACGTCGTCGCTCGTTCCGTCCACGCCCTCGGTGGTCTGGGTCCGCTGCTGCGTCTGGTGCGCGTAGAAGGTGTTCGACGAGATCTCGAAGTTGTCCCAGATCCCCTGGACGGTCAGGAGCCCGCCGATATCTGCGTTGTTGTCCGTCCGGAACTCCATCAGGTCGTCCTGGGCATCCAGCGGATTCTCACCGCGGTCGATGCGCGACTTGCTCAGGCCGAAGGTCCGCTGGATCCGGTCCTGGTACCGCCAGCTGTTTCCGAACTTGATGGCCGCGACCGCACCGAGCTTGCCGTCACCCGGTACGTTGACGCTGCCGCCACCCGCGATCGACAATCCGAAGTCCGGGGGCAGGGTGCGGCCCTGCGGCCGGTAGATGTTCGGGAACTGCCGAGCAATCCGGTACTGCTGTTCGACCGGGATGTCCTCGATGTCGCCGAGGATGGAGTTCAGTGCCTCGAGCTCCGACGGCAGGGCGCGCGTGCCGTCGTCGAAGCCAAAGAAGTCGAGGCTGCCGCCCTCGTAGGTCTCACCATTTTTGAACGTGGAGACCGAGTTGTAGTTGGTCGACACGTTCAGGTCGAGGAACGCCTCCTCGGGCACACCGCGGGTCTGCAGATTGATGAGCCCGGCGCCGAAGCCGGCCGGCAGGTCGGCCGAGTAGCTCTTCTGCACCTCGATCCCCGAGAGGACCCCGGTGG
>CAYYUT010000728.1:0-1544 GCA_964474935.1 uncultured Spirochaetales bacterium | reverse complement strand
GCAGGCTGGCATCATCAACCCGGCCGAGATCGCGCCCATCGCCTCGATCTACCTCGCGGTCTGGGTGGCGATCGGCGGCCGTGGCCGGCTCTACGGCGCCGTGATCGGCGCGGCCTTCGTCAGCCTGCTGTCGACTTTGTTCACCGGCGGACAGGCGCCCGATCTCGATCTCGGCGTCTACACCGTCCAGTGGGTGGACTGGTGGCTGGTCGTACTGGGGCTGTCCTTCGTCATTGTCACGCTGTTCTTTCCCAAGGGCATCGGTGGTCTGGTGGATCTGATCACCGAACGCCGCAGCCCGGACCGTCACGGCGCGGATCTGGGGCCAGATCAGGGCTCCTTCCGCGAGGCGGAGGCCGAGAAATGACCGCGCTTCTGGAGGTTTCGGGTGTGTCGGTCGCGTTCGACGGGTTCAAGGCGATCAACAACCTCTCCTTTCGCATCGGCCCGGCCGAACTGCGCGCCGTGATCGGGCCGAATGGCGCCGGCAAGACGACTCTCATGGACATCATCACCGGCAGGACGCGGCCAGACAGTGGCCAGATCCGCTACGGCGCACGCGGCCAGCTGCTTCTCAAGATGACGGAGAGCCAGATCGCGAGGGCGGGCATTGGCCGCAAGTTCCAGCGCCCGACCGTCTTCGAGGATCAGAGTGTCCGGGACAACCTTCTGCTGGCGCTGCAGAATCCGCGAGGCCCCCTGGCCGCGCTCTTCTATCGGGCGAGCCGCGCGGACCGGGCCGCGGTGGCCGATCTCGCAACCGAGATCGGGCTGGGAAGCGCGCTGCATCGCAAGGCCGGTGAATTGAGCCATGGACAGAAGCAATGGCTCGAGATCGGCATGCTGCTGGCGCAGCGTCCGCAATTGCTGCTGGTCGACGAGCCGGCCGCGGGCATGACAGCAGCCGAGCGCGCGCACACCACCGACCTGCTGCGCGACGCCGCAAAGACCCGCGCGGTCATCGTGGTGGAGCACGATATGGAGTTCGTCCGAAGACTGGACTGCAAGGTGACCGTGCTCCACGAGGGCGCAGTGCTGGCCGAGGGATCGCTCGACCATGTCACCCGCAACCAAGACGTCATCGACGTCTATCTGGGGCGCTGACCATGCTCGAAATCCGCGACCTCACCCTGCATTACGGCGGATCGCAGATCCTTTACGGTGTCGATCTGCAGGCCGCCTCCGGCGAGGTGACCTGCCTGATGGGGACCAACGGTGTCGGCAAGACGAGCCTGCTGAAGGCGCTGTCGGGGACCCATCCGCGCTCGGGCGGCAGCTACCGGCTGGATGGCGAGGAGATCCGCCGCGCGAGCGCTCAGGGCCTCGCCCGCCGCGGCGTCGGCTATGTCCCGCAAGGCCGGGACATCTTCCCGCTTCTGACCGTGCGCGAGAACCTCGAAACCGGTTACGCCTGCCTGCCGCGCTCCGAACGCCGCGTGCCGGCGGAGATCTACGAGCTGTTCCCCGTGCTCCACGAGCTGCGCCAGCGCCGCGGCGGCGACCTCTCCGGCGGGCAGCAGCAGCAGCTGGCCATCGCGCGGGCC
>CAYYUT010000727.1:0-1572 GCA_964474935.1 uncultured Spirochaetales bacterium | reverse complement strand
CCCAACCTTCGGGGAAGCGCATCATGAAGCCGAGCTCGGGGTGGAGGAACCGGTCGCGCGCGAACACGCCTTCGGCCGCGCTCGAGCCGATGTGGAGACCGTCGATGCGGGGAAGGTAGTCGGAACGGTCGGCGGCGATGCCCTCACCTCGCGTCCACTCGAGACGCGCAGCGCGGTCGGCGTTGACGGCGCTGCGGCGGACCGTGGTGGGGTGCGTGTCATAGAAGCTCGGCAGGCGGCTCGCGCCGCGTTCGAGCCGTTCGCTGAAGTCGAGGGCCCTCATGAATGTGGCCATCCCGGCCGGGTCGTAGCCGGCCTGCGCCGCGATGCCCTGGCCGATGCGATCGGCCTCCGCCTCCTGACCGCGCCCGTAGCTCGCAATCGAGGCGGGCGAGAGCCACGCGAGGATCCCCCCGAATCCGCGGGTGATGCCCTGGCGCGCGGCTGCGTGCCGCTGGGCCACGTGGACGATCTCGTGCCCGAGCACGTTCGCGAGCTCGTCCTCGGTGTTGGTGAGGATCAGCAGACCCCGCGAGACGAAGATGTACCCGCCGGGCAGCGCGAAGGCGTTCGGCTCGTCCTGGTCGACGATCTGGAAGTGGTAGTCGAATCGGCCCGGGGCGTAGCGGGCCAGCCGCTTGCCGATCCCCTGGACGTAGGCGAGCAGAGCTGGCGCATCGACGTAGCCGAGCTGCTGCTCGACCTCGCGGGTGATCTCGGCACCCGCACGACGATCGTCGTAGACGGTGCGAAGCTCGACGTCGCCGGGGCGTCGGTCGTCCTCCGTCGCCTCTTCCTTCGTAGAGTCGGCGTCGGTTGCGCCGTCCGCCTCGGTCTCGCCCTGCCCCGCCTGGCCGTGCGCGTCGTCGCTGTCGGGCGCCGCGCTCCCGATGATCGGACCGAGACCGAGCGCGAAGGCGAGGAGGAGGACGAGCGTCGATCGCCCGGACCAGCGGCTCCGGCGGTGGACCCGGGCGCGCCACGGGCTCGGTCGCTTCCGGCCGGTGTGGGGGGCCGAATCCATGACAAGACGGTACGCGGAACATGGGTCCGAGTCCAACGACGGCCGCATCGCGCCGGCTCCCGCCAGGAGCCGACAGGCCGGGGCCCAGGACCGGCTCGCGTGGGTTCGGCCTCACGCGATCGGCTCGTCGCGGACGCGAATCTCCCCAGACGCAAGACGGGCCCGGATGCACGACGGCCCCGGACCGCGTCAGCGACGCAGGCCGGGGCCGCCCGAAGAGGTCCCACCGTCAAGCTACTCTCCCACCGGGGATGCCCGGCAGTACCATCGCCGATGCAGGGCTTAACTTCCGTGTTCGGAATGGGAACGGGTGTGGCCCCTGCTCCATGGACGGTGGGAAAACCGAATCGAGAGGGGCCCGAGAGCCCGTCTCGCGTGTCCGACAATCGAATCGTTCGTCGAAGATAGGCGCGATTCCGAGGAATCCGGAGCCATCGCCCGGGGGGTGGTGGCGTCCGAAGGGATCGCGCGGTGTCCACGCCGCAGATCGGTGGATCGTGCAGCGTCGTTTCTCTCGAGCCCAGAGCGTTGAGCGCGCTCCGGGGCAT
>CAYYUT010000726.1:0-1574 GCA_964474935.1 uncultured Spirochaetales bacterium | reverse complement strand
GCGGCTCGCGACCGTGGCGGAGCGCGCGGGCGAAGAGGCCGAGGCGGAGCTGCTCGGAGTCACTCCCGAACGGCTGCGCGAGCGGGCGTTCGGCGAGCTGCGTCAGCTCCTGAACACGTTGGCGGCCGAGCTCTCGCTGATCCTGGTGTTCGAGGACGTCCAGTGGGGCGACCGCGACAGCGCCGCGCTCTTCGCCCACCTGCTCGAGGTGCAGTCGGAATACAAGAAGATCACCTGGCCGCCCCAGAAGGAGGCGATGGTGGGAACCGTCGCCGTGGTGGTGATCGTCGCGGTGGTGACCAGCGTACTCGGCGTCGTGGATTTCGCGCTCAGCCGGGTCGTCCAAATGATCCTCAACTGATCGGAGACGGGCCATGGAGGCACCGACCGAAGACACGAGCACGAGCCCGAAGGCGGAGTCCGGAAACGACTCGAAGAAGTGGTACATCGTACACACCTATTCGGGTCAGGAGGCTCGCGCCAAGAAGGCTCTGCTCGAGCGTGCAAGGTCCCTCGGCAAGGAGGAGCACTTCGACGAGGTGCTCATCCCCGAGGAGAACGTGGTCGAGATGGTGAAGGGGCAGAAGCGCACCTCGAAGCGCAAGTTCTTCCCCGGCTACATCCTGGTGAGGATGGAGCTCAACAACGAGACGTGGCACGTGGTCAAGGGCACACCGAAGATCACCGGCTTCGTCGGAGACAGCACGAATCCCCCGACCATCTCCGAGGAGGAGGTGGCGGCGATGACCCAGCAGATCAAGGAAGGGGCGGTCAAGCCCAAGCCTCGGATCAGCTTCGACGAGGGCGAGAGCGTCCGGGTCGTCAGCGGCCCCTTCGCCAACTTCTCGGGCTTCGTCGACGAGATCATGCCCGAGAAGGAGAAGCTGCGGGTGATGGTGCAGGTCTTCGGACGCGCGACGCCGGTGGTGCTCGACTACACCAACGTGGAAAAGGCCTAGGAGCACCGGTTCATGGCCAAGAAGGTACTGGCTGTCGTCAAGCTGCAGTGTCCGGCCGGGCAGGCGAACCCCTCGCCCCCGGTGGGCCCTGCCCTGGGACAGCACGGCGCGAACATCATGGAGTTCTGCAAGGCGTTCAACGCACGCACGCAGGACCAGGCCGGCATGATCATTCCGGCCATCATCACGATCTACGCGGATCGGAGCTTCACGAGTTGAAGTCTCCTCCGGCGGCGGTCCTGCTCAAGAAGGCGGCCAAGGTCGCGAAGGGCTCCGGCGAGCCCCACAAGGTGAAGGTCGGCAAGGTGACCCGCGAGCAGGTCAAGGAGATCGCCGAGATCAAGAAGGCGGACCTGAACGCCCACGACGTCGAGATGGCGATGCGCATCATCGAGGGAACCGCCCGTTCCATGGGCCTCGAGGTGGAGGGCTAGTCGTGCCGCCCCAGAGCAAGCGGTATCGAAGCGCGGCCGAGACGATCGACCGGGAGCGCCACTACCCGATCCGTGAGGCCTTCGAGGTCCTCAGCGGCCTGCCCACCGCCAAGTTCGACGAGAGCGTCGACCTGGCCATCAACCTGGGCGTCGACCCGAAGCACGCGGATCAGATGGTGCG
>CAYYUT010000725.1:0-1575 GCA_964474935.1 uncultured Spirochaetales bacterium | reverse complement strand
TTGTTCGTGAAGCCCGAGGGCTCGAAGCGCGTGTGGCTGAACTTGTCGACGAGGGCCTTCAGGGGCACCTGGTACTGGAGCGAGATGGAGGTCATCGTGGCGATGGTGTCCATCAGCCCCGACACCGTGCTGCCCTCCTTCGCCATCTTCAGGAAGATCTCGCCCGGCTGGCCGTCGTCGTAGAGCCCGACGGTCAGGTAGCCCTCGTGCCCCGCGATCGAGAACTTGTGGGTCATGGCCTGCCGCTCGTCGGAGAGCTTGCGCCGCACCGGCTTCGCCTCGACGGCTTCGTCGGTCTGGGTCTTGCCGGTGTTGAGCGGCTGCGAGCGCTTGCACCCGTCGCGGTACACGGCGAGCGCCTTCAGTCCGAGCTTCCAGCCATCCATGTAGGCCCGCGAGATGTCGTCGACCGTCGCGTCCTCGGGCAGATTCACCGTCTTGCTGATGGCGCCCGACAGGAAGGGCTGCACCGCGGCCATCATGCGCACGTGTCCCATCCAGTGGATCGAGCGGCTGCCGTTGGTCGAGCGGAAGGCGCAGTCGAAGACAGCGAGGTGCTCCTCGAGCACCCCGGGTGCCCCTTCGATGGTCTCGTTCTCGTCGATGTACTGCACGATCTCGGCGACCTGGTCGTCGCTGTAGCCGAGACGAGACAGCGCCATCGGGACCGTGCGGTTCACGATCTTGAGCATCCCGCCCCCGACGAGCTTCTTGTACTTGACGAGGGCGATGTCGGGCTCCACGCCGGTGGTGTCGCAGTCCATCATGAACGCGATCGTGCCCGTCGGCGCGAGCAACGTGGCCTGGCCGTTCTTGCAGCCGTGCCTGCGGCCGGCGGCCAGCGCCGCCTCCCACACCGAGAGCGAGGCCTCCTGGAGCGCCTCGGGCACGCCGACATCCGGCACCCGCGAGGCCGCCTCACGGTGCATGTCGATCACCTCGAGGAAGCTCTCGGCGTTCTCGGGGTAGCGCGGGAAGGGCCCCATGGCCGCCGCGATCTCGGCCGACGTGAGATACGCCTGACCACAGAGCACCGAGGTGAGCGACGCGGCGAGATTCCGTCCCTCGTCGCTGTCGTAGGGCAGACCGCGCGACATCAGGAGCGCACCCAGGTTGGCGTAGCCGAGACCGAGCGGCCGGTACAGATGACTGTTCCGTTCGATCCGGGGCGTCGGGTAGTCCGCGTGGGGGACGATGATCTCCATCGCCATGATGGTGATGGCGACGGCGTGCCGGTAGGCCTCGACGTCGAAACCCCCGTCCTCCTGGACGAAGGTCATCAGGTTGAGACTCGCCAGGTTGCAGGCCGTGTCGTCGAGGAACATGTACTCCGAGCAGGGGTTGCTCGAGTTGATGCGACCGCTCGCCTTGCACGGGTTCCAGCGATTGATGGTGGTGTCGTACTGGATCCCCGGATCGCCGCAGACGTGGGCCGCCTCGGCCATCTCGCGCATCACGTCGCGTGCCTCGTGCGTGTCGAGCACCTCGCGGGTCGTGGCCGCGCGGGTCTCCCAGGAGCGGCCCTCCTCCACCGCCGTCATGAACTCGTCGGTCACGCGCACCGAGTGGGTGGCG
>CAYYUT010000724.1:0-1576 GCA_964474935.1 uncultured Spirochaetales bacterium | reverse complement strand
ATCTGGCGTTCGTCTGCTCGAGGCAACGAATTAGTCAGTCCGCCGGGGCGTTCCCCAAGGAGCAACATGGCCGACGCGTACGACTATTTCATCAGCTACAGCCATCGCGACGAGGGATACGCCAACGTGATCTACGTCTTCGCGACCCAGATCACGAAGAAGCGCTGCTTTCTCGCCAAAGAGACCATCTCGGCCGGTCAGCGGTGGCGAACTCGGTTGCTCGACGCGCTGCGACAGAGCAACGCCCTGATCGTTCTCTGGAGCCGACAGTCCTCGAGGTCGGAGTGGGTCGCCCGAGAGATCGACCTCGGAGTCGAGATGGGCAAGGGCATCTACCCCTTCAAGATGGACGAGACCGAGCTTGCCGACACGCTAGCCGAGTACCAGGCGGTGGACGCAGGCCCGCTCTCCGAGCTCGTGACGCTCAAGCGCGAGCTCGACCACGCCGGTGCGAAGCGCGACGAGCGCCGACGTCGTGTTCAGGCGCTGCTCGCGCGACACGGCCTCGAGGCCGACGACGATGCGATCGACGACGTGGTCGGCGCCATGATGCCACTCGGGGTGTTCGCAGGCATCGCTGGAATCGCCTCCGTGGTCGGCGGGCTCGCGCGACAGCTGCCAATCGTGGCTGCGGCGGGCACGGTGGTGGGAGCGAGTGCAGGTCTCGCGGCAGCACCGCTCGTGCTGACAGAGGAGTGTACCGAGTGCGAGGACGCGCTCGCGCAGGTCTTGGGTGAGCTGTCCGATGCCTACGGGCAGATCGAAGTCATGAGCCAGGAGATCGAGGCGTTGAAGGCTGCGACGCAGCGGGCGCGGCGGACCATCGAGGAGTATCGAGGGGCCTCGAATCCCCCTCCAGCTCCCGACCTTCGCCTCGTCGCGCTCGGCACGCCCGAGATCAGGCGGGGATGTCCGCTCACGGAGCGGATGGTGCTCGAACACGCAGTGATCAATGTGGGCACCGCTTCGTCGAAGGCGACGTCGGCGACGTTCGAGTTCGGACTTATCGACCGGATCAGGCACGTCACGGACTACAAAACGTCGATGAAGGCACCCGGGAAGGAACTGGCCGTGAAGATCCCCTCTCTGCGGCCCGGGGAGGCCCATGTCGTCGGCTGGCCCCACATTGGGGACAGCGCGGTCAGCTACGCGATCGTGATCGAAGGCCACGAGGCGGCCAAGGTCGAGGGACGCTGCCGGGCTCCGTCTCGGGTGGTTCCCGAGCCTCGAGTCCCGAGACTGAAGCCCGTACGGATCGACCAGCTGGAGACCATCAACCCCGACTTGCTGAAACACCTCCGACGGTCTCGCCCGTCCCCGCAGCCTCCCCCCAGGTGAGGCCTGTGCCGGCCGGGAAACCGCGCTGCCGACGGCGGTGGTCGAGATGGCGGCGTCGGGCACGGAGACTGGAAGGTGGTCCCGCGGCGGTCCTCGGGTCGATGGGATCCTTGTCTGCACGGCGGCGGCAGGCGGTGCCGGACCGGTGAGCGACTGCGGGCCGGGCTTTGGTTGCGCACCCCATCCGCGGTGGTTGGCGTTCACCGGCCGTCGCTCGAGAGGGTGGTGTGCAGCGCCC
>CAYYUT010000723.1:0-1580 GCA_964474935.1 uncultured Spirochaetales bacterium | reverse complement strand
GAGTAGGTCGGCTGCTAGGGTTTGGTTGAGCTGCTCGTTCTCTTCATGCCATTCGAGTCGTCCACTCGCGACGGCCTGATCGACCAGCTGTCGCACCAGGGTGTAGCCATTGCTGTGGAACCCGCCCGACGCGATTCCCACGATCACGTCTCCCTCCGAGACGCTGGATCCGTCGGTCAGCTGGCTCCGCTCGGCCACACCCACGCCGAACCCGACCAGCTCCATCTCGCCGGGTGGGTAGACGCCGGGCATGGTGGCGGTCTCTCCCCCGAGGAGCGCGCAACCGGCGCGGCGACAGCCCTCGGCGATGCCCCGAAGGGCCTGTTTGGCGGCGTCGTCCTCGAGCTTGCCCATCGCCAGGTAGTCCAGGAAGACGATCGGTTCCGCCCCCTGCACCACCAGGTCGTTCACCACCATGGCGACGCAGTCGATCCCGACGGTGTCGAAGCGGCCGAGCTCGGCGGCCAGCTTGAGCTTGGTCCCGACACCGTCGGCGCTGGCCACGAAGACGGGCTCTCGGTAGCGGTCGGGGGCCTTGAAGACCCCGGCAAAGCCCCCGATTGTCGAGAGGATCTCGGGGCGGTGGGTGGAGCGGGCGATCTCGGCGATGCGGCCGACGAAACGCTCGTCGTGGTCGAGGTCGACCCCGGCTCGCGCGTAGGCCGTGGCGCTCGACGCCGCGGCGTCGGCGCGGACGCCGGGCTCGGCGTCGCGAGGGGCGCGGGGGGGCTTGGTCCGGTCGGCAGTCACGCGCCATTGGTACGAGCGACGACGCAGGCTGTCAATCGCCGCGAGATCTGTCTGCTAGGGTTCCCGCGTGGACATCGCCGTGGTGGTTCCGACCCTGAACGAAGCCGGGGCCATCGATGCCACGCTCGAGGCTGCGGCCGAGGGGGCGACCGAGCTGGTCGTCGTGGACGGAGGCAGCCGCGACGACACGGTGGAGCGCGCCCTCCGCCATGGGGCTCGCCTGATCACCACCCGACCCGGACGCGCCGTTCAACTCGCGGAAGGAGCCCGCGCCACGGGAGCCGATGTGATCCTGTTCCTTCACGCCGACACCCGGCTCCCGGCCGGCTGGGCCCACGCCGTCCGTTCGGCGCTCGCCGACACCGGTACGGTCGGCGGCGCCTTCCGCTTCGGCTTCGACGCGCGCTCGGCGTCGCTCGCGTTCATCGAGTGGGGCGCGCGCTGGCGCGTCCGCCTCTTCGGAACTCCCTACGGCGACCAGGCGATCTTCGTCCGGCGCCAGGTGCTCGAGCGCGTGGGTGGCGTGCCCGACGTTCCGATCATGGAAGATCTCGACCTGGTGGCCCGGATGCGCCGGGAAGGGCGCGTGGCCGCGCTGCCGCTCACCGTCCGCACGTCGGCCCGGCGCTACCGGAAGCGGGGTCCGCTCCGCACGATGGCCCGGAACTGGACGGCGGCGATCGCGCGCCGCATCGGAGTCGATCGCCGGAAAATCGCCGAGTGGTACCGCCGATGAGCCTCGGGGCCAGCGACATCGCCCGCATGCGCGAAGGCAAGAGCTCGGCGCGCGCTGCGATCGTTCGGTGCCGGTGCGCGCGTCGGAGCGGCTC
>CAYYUT010000722.1:0-1581 GCA_964474935.1 uncultured Spirochaetales bacterium | reverse complement strand
GGCTCCCCGGTGACACCTCGCGCTTCTGCATCCTGCCCGTGGGTCGCTCGTTCGTCACGGACGCGGGCTTCCCCCTCGCCGCGCGTGAGACGATCGACCTCGAGGTCCGCTTCGAGCCGTTCGTGGCGGGCCTGACCGAGCGGGGTTCGTTCACCCTCACCTCGTGCGAGAGCGACGCGTGCGACACGACGTTCAGCCTGAGCTTCGTGGGGATCGAGCAGGGCTTCACCTGTGATCCGCCCATCGTCGACTTCAGAGCGGTGAACCCGGGCTCCTGCGCCCAAGAGGCGGTGGCATGCACCAACGTGGCCAACGAGACGATCACCGTGACCACGTCGCACGTGATCAACGTCTCGGGCACCAACGACTTCGATGCCGACAACCCCAACGTCCAGGTCCTCGACGAGGGCGACTCGGTGAGCATCGGCGTCGAGTACTGCCCGCCGATCGGCGACACCGGCCAGGATGAGGCCGAGCTTGTGATCAGCACCGACAACATCAATCCCAACCTCCGCGAGGTGACCGTCCCCCTCAGCGGCTCGGGCGGCGGCCCGGACATCAGCGTCCTCCCCGACATTCTGAACTTCGGCCTCGTGTCGCTGATCGCCCCCTCCGACCGGTCGGTGACGATCACCAACTCGGGCTTCGACACCCTCGAGGTCGAGGACATCCAGCTCGATACCGCCGACACCCAGTCGTACACCTCGGTCGACGCGGGCCCGGTGTCGATCCTTCCCGGCGAGACGTACACGTTCACCGTCCGCTGCCAGCCCACTCTCGAGGGCTCGGTCCAGGCCGGGATCCGGATCGTCTCCAACGACCAGGTTGAGCCCGAGTTCGAGCTCCCCTTGTTCGGCGAAGGGATCAATCTCCCGCCGTGCAGCTTCACCGTGGCTCCGCCGCAGCTCAACTTCGGCGTCCTTCAGGTGCAGCGAAGCTCGAGCCGCGCGTTCGAGATCCAGAACACGGGGGCCAACGACTGCCTGATCACCTCGGCGCGCCTCCTCGCGAACACCGCGCCCGAGTTCTCGCTCCCCGACGGCGACCTCCTCTCCGAGTTCATTCCCCCGAACTCTTCGAAGGCGATCCGGGTCGACTTCACCCCCGAGACGCCGGGCAGCTACGAGGGTACCCTCGAGTTCTTCATCTCGAGCCCCACCAAGCCCGACAACCGGGTGCAGATCCAGGGCACCGCGGCGGAGGAGACCCTCCTCATCGTGCCGAAAGACATCGACTTCGGCACCATCGGGGTGGGCTGCAAGACCCGAAGCCGGAGCGTCACGATCTACAACACCGGCGCTTCGCCCGCGCAGATCGACTCGATCGGTCTCGGCACGCCGCCGAACCCGGCCTTCACCCTGACCAACCTGCCCTCGCCGCTCCCGACCGAGACGCTGACCCTCGCCGCGGGTTCGCAGGTCAGCTTCGACGTCACCTTCGAGGCCGAAGAGATCTCCGACTACGCGAGCGCGGTCGAGATCGTGGGTTCCTTCAACGGCAGCCCCGTGACCTACGTGGTCAGCCTCCAGGGTCGGGGCGACGAGGCGCGAGTGCAGTTTGATCGGGCGATAGCGCTGGACC
>CAYYUT010000721.1:0-1585 GCA_964474935.1 uncultured Spirochaetales bacterium | reverse complement strand
CATCGCGGGGGGCGAGCCCCTGCTGCATCCCGAGATCGAGCGGATCGTCGAAGGACTCGTGGCGCGGGGCCGGTACATCTACCTGAGCACGAACGCCCTGCTCCTCGAGGAGAAGCTCGATCGCTTCGAGCCGACCAAGTACCTCTCGTTCAGCGTCCACATGGACGGGCTCGAGCACGAGCACGACGAGTCGGTGTGCCGCGAGGGCACCTACCGGGCGGCCGAGCAGGCGATCCGCGCGGCGCTCGCGCGCGGCTTCCGCGTGACGACCAACACCACGCTGTTCGAAGGGGCCGATCCGGCGCGGACGCGGGCCTTCTTCGACGAGATGATGTCGCTCGGCGTGGAAGGCATGATGGTCTCGCCGGGGTACGCCTACGAGAAGGCGCCCGACCAGTCGAGCTTCCTGGCCCGCGAACGGACCCAGGCGCTCTTCCGGCGTCTGCTGCACCGCGGACGGGGCTGGCGCTTCAACCAGTCGCCGCTCTTCCTCGAGTTCCTGGCCGGGAGCCGAGCGTACGAGTGCACTCCCTGGGGCAACCCGACCTACACGGTCTTCGGCTGGCAACGCCCCTGCTACCTGCTCCAGGAAGGCTATGCCGAGAGCTTCGAGGCGCTCCTCGCCGAGACCGACTGGGAGGCCTACGGCCATGCGAGCGGGAATCCGAAGTGCGCGAACTGCATGGTGCACAGCGGGTTCGAGGCCACCGCAGTGGACGAAGCCTTCTCGTCGCTCGGCGGGCTCGCGCGCATGGCCCGCGCCACCCTGTTCGGGCCCCGCATCGAGGCGCCCGCACCGGACGATCAGCGCCCGGACGAGGCGACCCTGCGTCCGGTCGAGGCGGCCGGCTCGGCCCGGGGGCGAGTGATGGAAGCGGGCGAAGAGGGCTTCCGCGCGGCCTTCGAGTACCGCGGCAACGTGCGGCTCTCGCTCCGGGACGGACGCTCGATCGACGGATTCCTCTCGAACGTCACGCCCGACCACGTGGACTGGTGGCCCGAAGGAGAGGCGGTGGTTCGCCGGCTCGCGCGCGAACAGGTCGTGAAGATCGAGCTCTCGGGACGCGACCCGGCCTCGGGCCGGAGCTTCGCCACCTGGAAGGCGCGGCGCGAGCGCGAGGCACCGGCCGCCGCCTCGGTCTGAACCCGGGCGCCGGGGACGCCGTCGTGCGTCGACGGTCCGCGTCGACCCGTGTGATAGGGTGGGCGTCGTGGAGGCGACCATGGCCGAGACGCATCAGACCTTCTGTCGCATCTGCGAGGCGCTCTGCGGGCTCGACGTCACCGTCGAGGACAACCGGGTCACCACGATCCGGCCGGACACCGAGCACGTCGCCACGCGCTGCTACGCCTGCGTCAAGGGTCTGAACCAGCACAAGATGTACGACTCGCCCGACCGGGTGCGGCATCCCATGAAACGCGTCGGGGACGCCTGGCACCGTGTCTCGTGGGAGCAGGCCCTGTCCGAGATCGGGGCCAAGGTGGCGCGGCTGCGTCGCGCCCTGTCGCCCGATGCGATCGCCATGTACGAGGGAACGGCCGCCGGCATCGGCGTGCTGCACCCGATCTTCGACCAGGGATTCAT
>CAYYUT010000720.1:0-1590 GCA_964474935.1 uncultured Spirochaetales bacterium | reverse complement strand
GGGGCCGCGCGCGGTCGCCGGCAAGCTCGGTCGCCTGGGTCGGACCCTCGGTCTCTACGTCACGCCCGGGCTGATCGATCGCCGCCTCGACCAGCTCGAGCGCGCGGGGCTCGTTGACGTCCGTCCCGGGCGTCTCCAGATCCATTTCGGCGGGATCGACATGCTCCGCTTCGTGATCGAGCCGGCTGCCCGCGATTTCTACGCTCAGATCGGGATCGAGTTCGGACTCCACCAGCTGCTCCGGGTGCTCGACGATCCCGTGTCGATGATCGATCCGACGGGTCTGCTCTCGGAGCGCGACACCATCGCGGGTCACGTGATGCAGGTGGTCCACCTGAATCCCATCTACGATCTGCAGCTCCTGCAGATGTTCCCGGACGGACTCGCCTGGTTCGAGTCCGAGGTGGCGGCGATGGTGGAGGGCCGGCATCCACGCGCTGGAACGATCGGAGCGATCGTCGAGGATCCGGGCTACCACGCGCGGTTGCTCGACTACGTGCAGCGCTACCGCCGCGATCCCGCGACACCGCCCCTGGTGCGCGAGCAGCAGACGCTCCGGAGCGATCCCCACTTCGCGGCGGCCGAGCGCACCTTCGCCACGGTGCCGGGCTTCCTCCGCTACTGCACCCGATTGCCGACCGATCTCGGTTCACTGGTGCAGCGTCTCCGCGCCACCGATCGCTTCCCGCTCGAGCTGGCCGACTGAGACGCTGCAGGCGGAGGGCTGCAGTGGCGCCCGCCGACTGCACCGGCCGGGCCCGGCCTTCGCTCCAACCAGCTGATTTCGCTCGGCTTCGAATCGGGCACGAAGCTTGCTCCCCCGTCCTCGCGAGAGCTGATTAGAATCGGAGCGGGGATCGCCTCGCGGCGGGCCCGCGCCCCGCGGATCTCCCGGGAGGACCATGACACGCCGTCGAGACCGAGAACGCGCCCAGGACGATGCTGGCCGTCGGCGCAGCCGCCCGCGTCGTCGGTCGTGGTGGTCCGACGTGCCCACGGCGGACGGCGCCAGCGACGACGACGAGAATCCCTGGGCCGGCACGGCCCGCGCCGTGAACGATCTGGAGCGCGAGATCGCGAGCGCCGTCCAGGACCGGCTCCGCAGCCACGTGGCGAGCCGGGAGGCCCGCCGCCGCGGGCGCCGCAAGCGTCGCAGCCTGACGCCCGAGGAGCAGGCCTACGCCGACGCGCGCCGCGCCGCCAACGCCAAGATCGGCTTCCTCTTCCACTTCATTCCGTACGCAGCGACCTGTCTCTTCCTGCTGCTCGTGGCCGGCTTCCGGGCCTTCCTGGCGGTGGCGATCTTCTGGGGCATCGCGGTCGCTTGCCACTGGTTCGCCATGCAGGCGCCCAGCCTGCGCAAGCGCTGGATCGACGCCGAGGTGAGGAAGCGTCTCGATCGCTCCGTGCTCGAGGAGCGCCAATCGATGCAGTCGCAGCACAATCGCAACCTGGAGGAGCTGACCGCCTCGATCGCCCACGAGATCCGCAATCCCATCACGGCCGCGAAGAGTCTGGTGCAGCAGATGGGCGAGGACCCGCGTTCGGACGAGAACATCGAGTACGCGAAGGTGGCGCTCGACGAGCTCG
>CAYYUT010000719.1:0-1592 GCA_964474935.1 uncultured Spirochaetales bacterium | reverse complement strand
CGAGCGCCTTCAGGCGCTGGCACTCCTCGGTACTGATCTCGACGTCCTCGTCCTGGACCGCCTGGCCCTGCGCACGATCGTGGAAGGTGTCGAGGGTGTCGGCGAACACGTCGAGCGCCGGCCCCGGCCCCGACTCCATCAGATTCTCGCGCTCGGTGGGGTCCTGGCGGATGTCGTAGAACTCGACGCTCTCGAGCCCGCGCGGATTGCCTTCGTTGGCTTCGATCAGCTTCCACTCGCTCGACCGGAGGGCCCGGAGCACGTTGCCCTCGTGGTCCTCCTCGGCGAAGACGAGCTCGTCCTTCTCGGCCCGCTGGCCGGCGGGCAGGAGCAGATCGACTCCTTCCATCGCCGACGGCGGCGTCGCGCCACCGCGCGCGATCAAGGTGGGGGCCACGTCGATCGTACGGGCGAGAGGCTCGGTCACCCGCGGCGGGGCCTCGGGCCGTCCGCGCCGCCACTTGACCAGGAGCGGCAGGCGGATCTGCTCTTCGTACAGGGTGAGCCCGTGCCACCAGCCTCCGTGCTCGTAGAACTCCTCGCCGTGGTCGGCCGTCAGCATGATGATCGAATCGTCGTAGATGCCGAGTGCCTCGAGGTGTTCGATCAGGTCGCCGACCTGGGCATCGAGATACTCGATCTCGCCCCGGTAGAGCCGCTTCATCTCGTCGGCGAGGGCCGGGTCCGGGTGCTCGTTGCCGACGCGCGCGATCCCGTAGCCGTCGTAGGGGTGCTCGAAGTAGGGATCATGGGGATCCATGTAGTGGAGGAACAGGAAGAAGCGGGCCGCGCGGTGCCGTTCGAGCCATTCGAAGGCCACCTCGTTCACCACCTTCGAGTCCTGGTAGAAGTCGCCGAAGCGCAGGCCCGGCTTGAGCGTGAACCAGACCTTCCGTGCGATCTGATAGAGGATGAGCTTCGAGGACGACTCGGTGGCACCCCCGATGTAGTCGGGCGCGAGATAGGTGTACTCGTCGAAGCCCTGCGCGAATCCGAAGCTCTCGGCGAGGTTGATGTTCGAGACGATCCCGCCGGTGGTGTAGCCGTGGTCCTGGAGCACCTCGGAGACGAGGGTCGCGTCCTCGGGCAGACGGGCCTGCTTCGAGACCGCGTTGTGGGTGGACGGGAAGAGCGAGGTGAGCAGCGTGGCCGTGGTGGGCTTGGTCCACGAGGCGTGTCCGAAGGCATCGAACACGGTGCCCCCGTCACTCGCGAGCTGGCACATGTTCGGAGTGCGGACCTCGTCGCTCCCGTAGCACGAGAGGTGATCGGCGCGCAGCGTGTCCACCATCACCAGGATCAGGTTCGGCGCGTCGGCGAGCCGGGCCGGGACGGCGGGCGGTGTGGCCAGCTCGGCGCCACCCTCCACGGCCACCCTCGAGGCGACGAAGCCGGCCAACACGACGGCCGCGAGACCGGCGACGGCCGGCAGCGGGCGCATCGCTCCTCCGAGCGGCGAACGGAAGATCGCCCGGCCGGCAAAGAAGAAGACGAGCATCACCGCGAGCGCGGCGCCGACCAGCGCGAGCAGCACGGGCACCGGGGGCATCTGCTCGAGGAGCGTGTTGCACGCCTGGAAGCTGTTCGGGACG
>CAYYUT010000718.1:0-1596 GCA_964474935.1 uncultured Spirochaetales bacterium | reverse complement strand
CATGCGCGAGAACCACGCCGACGTGGTCGAGGCGATCCGTACCAGCGGGAAGCTCGAGGACGACGTGAAGGCCCGGCTCGATCGGGCGCTCGACGAGTTCGCCTCGGTGTTCCAGCCGTCGGGGAAGCGCGAGGGCGAGAAGGCCGCCTGAACCCATGCCGAACCTGAAGGACATCCGCCGACGGATCACCAGCGTCGAGAAGACGCAGCAGATCACGAGCGCCATGCGCATGGTGGCGGCCGCCAAGCTGCGACGCGCCGAAGAGGCCATCGTGGCCGCGCGTCCCTACGCGCAACGCATGCGCGACACGCTGGCCGAGGTGGCGTCGAGCCTGGGCGGCGAGGCCGAGCATCCCCTGCTCGAGAGGCGCGACGACATCCGTACGGTCGAGCTGGTGGTGATCGTCTCCGATCGCGGGCTCTGCGGCGCCTTCAACGCCAACGTGCTCAAGCGCGCCGACGCCGAGGCCCGCCGGCGCGAGGCCGAAGGCGCGGCGGTCCATCTCACGCTCGTCGGTCGCAAGGCGGTCGACTTCTTCCGCCGACGCCGTCCCGACGCGATGGGCAAGCAGGTCGTGGGGATCGGCCGCGTCGACTACAGCTACGCCAGCGAAGTCGCCCAGCACGTGTCCGAACGCTTCGAGTCCGGCGAGGTCGACGAGGTGACCCTGCTCTACAACGAGCACGTCTCCGCCATGACCCAAAGCCCGCGTGCCGATCGCCTGCTCCCGGTGGTGCCCGACAAGACCGACGACGCCGAGGAGCTGCCCTACGAGATCGAGCCGAGCGCAGAGGCCCTGCTCGCGGTGCTGGTGCCGCGCGCCGTCGAGGTGCAGGTACTGCGGGCCATGCTCGAGAACCAGGCGGGCGAGCATGCGGCGCGCATGGCCGCGATGGACAACGCGACCCGCAACACCGAGGAGCTGATCGACAGCCTCACGCTCCAGTACAACCGGGTGCGGCAGGCCGCGATCACACGCGAGCTCGTCGAGATCGTGTCGGGCGCCGAGGCGCTCTAGAACCGACAGACGGGGCCGAGGCCCCGCGAAGCCGAGAGAGGAACAGAGCAGATGGCATCCACCGGCAAGGTCGTCCAGGTGATGGGCCCCGTGATCGACGTCGAGTTTCCGGCGGGCGAGCTCCCCGAGCTCTTCCAGGCGCTCCGCCTGACCAATCCCGCGATCAGCGACGAATCCGACAATCTCGTGATCGAGGTCGCGCAGCACCTGGGCGAGAACACGGTGCGCTGCATCGCGATGGACTCGACGGAAGGCCTCACGAGGCACCAGACGGTCACCAACACCGGCGACGTGATCCGCGTGCCGGTCGGTCCGAAGACCCTCGGCCGGATCATGAACGTGATCGGCGAGCCGGTGGACGAGCGGGGCCCGATCGAGGCCGAGAGCACCTACCCGATCCATCGCCCGGCGCCCGAGTTCGTCGACCAGTCGACCTCGGTGGAGGCCCTCGAGACCGGCATCAAGGTGGTGGCCCTGATCGCGCCCTATCCCAAGGGTGGGAAGGTCGGTCTGTTCGGCGGCGCCGGCGTGGGCAAGACCGTCGTGATCCTCGAGCTCATCTACAACATCGCCAAGG
>CAYYUT010000717.1:0-1597 GCA_964474935.1 uncultured Spirochaetales bacterium | reverse complement strand
GTTCTCGACGCCGTGGCAGAAGCCCATCTCCTCGAGCATCTCGAGGTCGAAGAGCGTCCGCTGCTCGAGCCGCTGCGCCTCGAGCAGCTTCTCGCCCTGCTTCAGCTCGGCGAGCCGCTGCTGGAGCTCGCCCCGGATGCCCTCGACCGCCCGCTCGAGAATCTCGGCCGTGGCCACGTAGTGGCTCGCCGGATAGACCATCGCCCGCTTGAGCCGGCTCACGACCTTGCCGCGCAGCGGGTCGATCTCGGCGATGGCCTCGATCTCGTCTCCGAAGAACTCGACCCGGAGCGCCCGTTCGGCCTCGTACTGCGGAAAGATCTCGACCACGTCGCCACGCACCCGGAAGGTGCCGCGGTGGAAGTCGAGATCGTTGCGCTCGTACAGCATGTCGACCAGTCGCCGCAGCAGCTTGTCACGATTCAGCGTCATGCCCGGCTCGAGATAGGCGTGCATCGAACCGTAGGTGGTGGGAGCGCCGAGCCCGTAGATCGACGACACGCTCGCGACCACCAGGACGTCGTGGCGAGTCAACAGCGAATGGGTGGCCGAGTGGCGCAGCTTGTCGATCTCGTCGTTGATCGAGGCGTCCTTCTCGATGTAGGTGTCCGTGGTCGGGATGTAGGCCTCGGGCTGGTAGTAGTCGTAGTACGACACGAAGTACTCGACCGCGTTGCGCGGAAAGAGCGACTTGAACTCGGCGTAGAGCTGCGCGGCCAGGGTCTTGTTCGGCGCCATCACGATGGCCGGGCGGTCGAGCTGGGCCACCGTACAGGCCATGGTGAACGACTTCCCGCTCCCCGTGACTCCGAGCAGCGTCTGGTTCGGGTCGCCGCGCTCGATCCCTTCGACGAGCGCATCGATGGCCGCCGGCTGGTCGCCGCGCGGCTCGAACTCGCTCTCGAGCTCGAACGATCCGCTCACGAGCGGCTCCAGCGAGGGCCTTCGGGGGTGTCCTCGATGCGGACGCCTTCGGAGGCGAGCTCGTCGCGGATGGCGTCCGCCCGCGCGAAGTCGCGCCGCTTGCGGGCCTCCTCGCGCTCGACGAGCAGCGCGTCGATGCGGGGATCGTCGGCGTCGGCCACGGGCAGCTCCGCCTCGGCGAGGTCGAGACCGAGCCAGGCGTCGAAGGCGAGCAGCAGGGCTCGGCGCTCGGCGGGGCCGAGCCGCCCGCTGCGCACCACTTCCCACGTCACCGCCATCGCCCGGGGCGCGTTCAGATCGTCGCGCATCTCGGCCCGGAACCGCGCGAGCCAGTCGTCGACGAGCTCGGGGTCGGCCTCGTCGGCCACGCCCCTCAGATCGACCGCGTGGGCGAGGAGCCGGCGATAGCCCCGATCGGCGGCCTCCATCGCTTCGAGGGTGAAGGCCTGCTGCTGCCGGTAGTGGGCCTGCAGGGAGAAATAACGGAACGAGCGCGCCAGGAAGCCGCGTTCGAGCAGGTCGTCGAGCACCCACACGTTGCCGGTGCTCTTCGCCATCTTCTGCCCGGTGAGGTTCAGGAACTCGTTGTGCATCCAGAAGCGGACCCACGGGGCATCAGCCCAGGCGCCCTCGCTCTGCGCGATCTCGTTCGTGTGGTGGACCTGGATGTGGT
>CAYYUT010000716.1:0-1620 GCA_964474935.1 uncultured Spirochaetales bacterium | reverse complement strand
GTTGGCGAGGAAGGCGCTCTTGGCGCGGCTCGCATCCTCGGCCGACTGCATGGCGTCCCGCAGCTGCTCGGTCCGCTCGGCGACGGTCTCCTCCAGCGCCGCGCTGTGCTGCTCGAGCTCGCGGTTCTTGCGCTGGATCTCGACCGTCATCTCTTCGCGTGACAGCCCCTCGATGCGGGCGCGCTGCTCGGCGACGAATCGGTCACTGGCCTGGAAGGCGGGCCGGGGGAGATTCAGGCAGGCGCGCTGCCCGTGAAAGCCGTCCCGGGGCCGCGCCTGCGCGAAGGCGTCGAAGAACTCCGCCACGCCCGAGAGGTGCGGAGCCTCGTCGCGCGCTTCGAAATCGACCACCAGCATGGGCGGCGTCGACTCGAGCTCCAAGGCCACGCCGATGCGCGGCTCGCGACCCTCGCGAATCAACTTCCGCGTGGCCTCGGAGACCGCGGTAGCGAGCCGCGTCGCGACGATCGCGTCGTAGCCGAGGGCCTCGGCGAGCCCGCGGACCTTCCGCCGCGCCTCGTAGACCGACGTGTGGGGCCGGAGCGGGATGTGCCCGAGGTCGATCACGGGCTGAACCTCACGGCGATGCAGGCGGCGTCGTCGTAGCCCTTGCCGAAGCGCTCGACGACCGTGCGCGCCACGTCCTTCGGCGCGTGGTCGTGGATGCTCGGGTAGTCGTCCGACGAGAACCGATCGGGGACGCCGTCCGTATAGAGGACGAGCAGATCGCCCGCCTCGAGCTGCACCGCCTGCGGCCGCGGCGTGCGCATGATCTGACCGAGGATGCCGTCCTGCGAGACGAGCCGCGTGTCGAGCTTCCCGATGCGTCGGAGCACGGTGTTTCCCGTCCCGACGTAGGAGGCGCGGCCGGCGGCATCGATGGCGCAAAGGCCCACGGCGGCGCCGCGCGTGCCCTTCACGTGCTGGTGCAACCGGGTCATCGAGCCGGCGACGTCGTCGCTCCCGAAGCGACCCAGGAACGCTTCGATCACGCGAGCGAGCTCGTGCGCCTCGTCCCCGTGCCCGAGCACGTCGATGATCGCCACGAACAGCCCCTCGTCGAGGGGGCGCACCACCGTCGCGTCGCCTGCCACGCGCTCGCCCTGGCACGGTCGGATGTGCGTACCGTGTTCGAGCACGCTCATGGCCACTTCACCACGGTGACGCGGGTGCCCTCCCCCGGCTTCGATTCGAGGGCGAACTCGTCCATGAGCCGCTTCACGCCCGGCAGGCCCAGCCCCAGGGTGCCGCCCGAGCTGAAGTGGTCGCGCATGGCGGCCTCCAGGTCGGCGATGCCGGGGCCCCGGTCGACGGCCTGGATCTCGATGCCCCGGCCACGCGACCCCTCGACCCGGCGGAGCTGGATCTCGCCGTCGTGGGCGTACTTGATGATGTTGCGCGCCAGCTCCGAGACGGCGGTGGCGACCTTCCGGCTGGGCGTCTCGTCGAACCCGGCCGCCAGGGCGTACTGGGTCGCCTCTAGCGCGGCGTGGCGGGCGTCGTTCTCGCCCCGGATCTTCAGACTACGTTTCTGGCTCACCCGGTCGGCTCCGGCGAAGGGTCGCTCTCGGCCGGCGGGTCGGCCTCGGGGTCGACCTCGACCTCAGGCGCCTTCGGCTC
>CAYYUT010000715.1:0-1624 GCA_964474935.1 uncultured Spirochaetales bacterium | reverse complement strand
ATCCGGGCCTCGAACCTCGACCTGCCGGCGGGGGATTCACCGAGGGTCGGGACGAACGGCCCGACGACCATCCACCCAATCCAACCATGGAGAACCAGACATGATCGAAGCACGAATGCGGCGCGCCCTGCTCGGCTCGCTGCTTGCAGCCAGCGTCTTCCTCGCCGCCGGCGCCGCCACGGCCGGAGATCGCATCGAGTTCGACCTCGCCGGCAACGGCGGCTTCGGCGCCCTGCCCGCGAACGAGATCGGGGCGCAGACGCCCGTCGGGCTCGGCCTCGACAGCGCGGCCCTCGGATTCGAGATCGGGGACGGATTCGTCTACGACCCGGAGACGATGGAGCTCTCCTTCGCCTTCCGGTTCCGCGAGCTCAGCGGGGCGCTCTTCGACGCCGCCAGCGGAATCCATCTGCACGAGGGGGTCTCGGCCTTCCAGAGCTTCTTCGCGACGGGTCCGATCGTCCTGAACCTGAACAGCGGCGCCGACCCGGCCGTCGAGCTCTTCACGCCGCTCCTCCCGGTGGATGGCACCACCTTCGACGGCACGGTACGTGGCGTCGCGGTGCTGAGCGACGAGATCGAGGCCGCGCTCTTCGCGGGTCGCCTCTACCTGAACATCCACAGCGGCGATTTCACCGGGGGTGACATCCGCGCGAATCTCGTGCGCGCGCCCGAGGACGACGACGTTCGCTTCCTGCCGCGCGTCCTGAAGCGGCGTCTGCGCCACTAGCCGACTGTCTGCGCATCGGTCGGCAACCGCACGCCCCGGTCGACGTCGGCCGGGGCGTGCCTTGGTGCCGATGCGCTCGAGGCCGCGTCACCGCCAGCCGTCCCGAGGGCGACCTTCGACCGGAGGGTCGCAGCTATCGGGTCCGCGACAGCCACCCGACGGATCTCTCCAGCGATCGGCGAAGGCGTTCGAATTGCCGCTCGGGGGGCCGGTGGGTAGACTCGGCATGACCGATCCCGAGCCAGTCGAGTGCCCGCTCGACCGCCTTGCGGGCTGCATTGCAGATCGAGCTGTGTTGCAGATCGAGCTGTGTTGCAGATCGAGCTGTGTTGCGAATCGGGCTGCTGGGCGGGTCGTCGATACGCCGGCGGCACGAGCCCGACGCAAATGGACGCGACGGTCGGTCCGGGATCCCGGCCCCTTCGGAGGAGCGCCCATGACTTCGTGGCGAGACCTCGACGCGTTGCTCTTCGATCTCGACGGCGTCCTTACCGACACCGCGCGGCTCCACGCCGAGTGCTGGAAGCGCACCTTCGACGACTATCTCAAGCTGCATGCCGAGCGGGTCGACGAGCCCTTCGTGCCCTTCGATCCCGAGAACGACTACCGCGCGCACGTGGATGGGAAGCCCCGCTACGACGGGGTGCGCGACTTCCTGGCGGCGCGGGGGATCCATCCGCCCGAGGGCGAGCCGAGCGATCCGCCCACGGCCGAGACCGTCTGCGGCATCGGGAACCGCAAGAACGAGCTCGTGGCGGAGGCGATCCGGCCCGAGACGATCGAGGTCTACCCGGGCTCGAGCGAGCTGGTTCGACAGGCGCGCAAGGCCGGCCAGAAGACCGCGCGCGTCTCGTCGAGCGCCAACGCCGAAGCCGTACTCGCGGCGGCCGGCAT
>CAYYUT010000714.1:0-1629 GCA_964474935.1 uncultured Spirochaetales bacterium | reverse complement strand
GCGGGAAGACGCCGTTGACCGTCATGGAGTCGCCGGACGGGGCGCGCGTGCGAGGGCAGGGCTGCATCGGGACCGTCGACCGACGGGGGCGCGCGTTCTCGGTGCGGTGGAAGGAAGCGGAGGTGCTGACCGACGAGAACGGCGACGCGACCAAGCGGTACCGCAAGCGCCGCCGGGCGGTGAGCAACCTCAAGGCGGCGCTGGCGCTGCTGCTCGAGGTGAACGCCAAGCACGACGCAGGAGAGGTCTACTCGGCCCCTCGAGAGCGGCCGATGGCGACGGTCGGCGCGATTGCGGTGGCCTACGTGAGGATGTCGACGGAGGGTCGCCCCAGAAGCACGGCCCGGCATCGCGCGACGCTCCTGCAGCGTTTCCTGGACTGGGTGGGCGAGGACCGACGGGTCGCGGACCTGACGACGGGGATGCTGGCCGAATCCGCGACGTTCCTGCGGGCCGAGGGCATCGGGAGCGTGAGCCGGTACGTCGCGCAGGTCGAACGGCTCTGGGCGTGGGGCTGGAACCGCAGCGACACCTTCCCCGGCGTGCCGGAACCGCGGCGGGTCACGGGTCGGGACGGCGACCTGCCGCATCGCGTTGAGCCGGTGGCCACCGACACGCCGGGCTGGGCCGAGGTCGACGCGATGCTCGTGGCGCTGACGCCGGAGGGGTGCGCGGACTGGCTCGAGCGGCGGAGGGCCGCGGGCGAGACCGACCTGCGCGGCTTCGGCTATCGACCGCAGTGGCACCTGCACTGGCAGATCGCGATGGTGCAGCGGTTCACGGGCCTCCGGGTGAGCCAGATCGCCTCGCTGATGCGCGAGGACCTCGACCTCGAGGGCGAGCGATTGGTGATTCGGGCAGGACGGGTCGGTGCGAAGGGGCAGCGACGCGACCGGGTGGTGCAGGTCGCTCGCCGAGTTGCTCGGTGAGTGGGACCTTCCTGCCGAGGGCAGGGTGTTCGGACGCGTCGCGACGAAGGGCCCGCGTCGGGGTCAGCGGATCGATCTGATCGGCGCCGAGGTCGCGGACGTGTTCACGCGGGCGTGGGAGCGCGCGGGGGTCCCGAAGTCGCGATGGGGGGCGGTAGGTGGTCGAAGCAACGCCCGGCCGACGAACGCGATCCGGGCGCGGTGGAAGTCGACCATCGCGGGCGTGACCTCCTACGAGCTCGCGGCGATGATGGTCGGGCAGGCGAGCCGCGGCGAGCACGACGCCTACGTGGCGCTCGGCAATCCGGAGGCCAGCCCGTACTGGAACGCGATGAACGCGGCGCTGGCGTCCATTCCCCCTCGCGCAGGCGCAGCGACACACCGGGAGGCCTCGTGACGACCCCAGGCCACGATGGCTTCGTTCGAAAGTTGCTCTCGCATCGAGACGTCGCCGAGGCGCAGCTTCGCTGGCTGCTGCCGGCGAGCCTCGCCGCCGAGCTGGACTGGTCGACGCTGCGTCAGGGGCCGACCGACACGGCCGATGTTCTCGGTCGCGCGCGCAGAAGCGACGTCATCTTCGACGTGCGTACCGCTGCGGGCGAGCCCCTCCTGGTTAACGTCCTCGTCGAGCACCAGCGCTCCGCCGACCCGCTGATGGCGTTTCGGATGGTCCAGTACCAGACCCGGATCTGGCAGGCGT
>CAYYUT010000713.1:0-1629 GCA_964474935.1 uncultured Spirochaetales bacterium | reverse complement strand
GCCCCCCCGCTAGCGGCCACCCCCTACGACTATCCCAGGGGACTCGCAACGACTGCGGGCGCCGGGCGGGTCGAGCTTCGGCGCCCCGCGCGCCCCCAGCCCCCCGCCCATCACCTAGGTCTCTGGAAACCCCAAGAGCGCGAGACCGACCCGACGTCGATGTCGGCACCGCCGGTCGAAGCCGTCCGACTTCGACCACACCCGCGTCAGCGAACCCACCTCCAACGACGAACGGAATTCGGGACTGGCGCAGCGGGTTCATTGCTGTAGATTTCGATTTCCGGTGCTCCGACGGCCGAAGCGTGCGCCAGTCCATGGATAGGACGAGAACAATCAGCGGCGAGCTGATGACGTGTTCGGGCCCGTCGGTCGGAAGCACGATCGTCCTTGGCGATGGGCCGCTCTCACTCGGCAGGTCCCCGGGCTGCGACGTCCCCCTGGACGACGAGCGCGCGTCGTCCCAGCATGCCCGGATCCTGCAGGAGCGAGGCCACCATCGACTCGTAGACCTGGACTCCACGAATGGGACCTTCGTCAACAACCAGAGAGTGCAGGACATCCTGCTGCAAAGCGGCGACCTGATTCAGATCGGGGAGACGATCTTCGAATATCGCCTGACCCAGTCCTCGGGCGTCGTCGACCCCGTCCCGATGTCGTCGGGCGAGCCGTCCCCGTGGGCGTCGCACCCGACGCTGAGTGCACCGAACCACTACGCCGGCCCCGTACCACACGACCGCGCGCTGGCGCTGCCGTCCGCGGAGGCGTTCCGCGGCTATCACGGGGAGGTTCCCAACTACGGGGGGCCGACCGAGGAAGCGATCGACTACGCGGCCCTGCTGGCCCGCGGAAAGAAGATCTTCCGCCTCTTGCTGCCCTTTTGGTGGTTGGTTCTCCTGGGCGCCCTGCTTGGGGGCGTGGGCAAGATGGTCCAGTACCGCATGGAGCCCCCGCCCGAGCGCGCCGTGTTCAAGGTCAGCCTGAACCCGACCGCGGCCGACGGTATCTCGGAGCGTGTCGCCATGGGCCTCGAGTTCTTTCGCGAGGCAAAGAACAACTTCATGAGTCGTCGTCTGATCCGCGAGACGTATGAAGAGCTGGGCATCGAAGCCGACTCGGGACTGCTGTCGGTCACCGAAAAGCGGCTGCTGGCCTTTTGGAAGGTCGGCGGCTACCAGTCGAACGTCTACCGTGGACGCTACATCAACCATGACCCCGAGTTCGCGGTGGAATTCCTCCAGGTCCACGTCGAGAACTTCATCGAGGCCGAGATCGAGAAGGCGTTGCGAATCGTGCTGGCCGAGCACGAGTTCTTCACGAAGGAACTCGAGCACGCCAAGGAAAGGCTGCGCCTGGCGGAAAGTCGGGCCATCGAGTTCAAGGCGCGCAATGCAGTAGCCGTCACCGGCCAGACCCGCGGCGCCTACGAGACCTTGACCAGTCTGAGGGGTCGGCTGGAGGCGCTCGAGTCGCAGATCGCCGAAGAGCAGCTCGAGCTCAACTACGAGCGGAGAAAGCTGCGGACGGTGTCCCGATTCACGGTGATCGAGAAGACGGACAACAACCCGTAAAAGAAGAAGATCGCCGGTTTTGAAGCCAAGCTCGTGGAAGCTATAGCCGCATCTAAGGGCC
>CAYYUT010000712.1:0-1630 GCA_964474935.1 uncultured Spirochaetales bacterium | reverse complement strand
GAAGGAGTGGGAGGCGAGCGGCCTGCGCGAGACCCAGCAGCGCTAGCCGCGCCCCCTCGTCGCTCGGACCGCGAGAGGCCCCGCATGCTCGAGCCTGCGGGGCTTCGCATGTCCGGACGCTGCTCCCGTCGCCAGAGGACTCAGCACGCGCCATCCCCACTGGTTCGCATCGCCCAGTCGCCCCGAAAGGCCTGCCATATCTGGCGGAGATCGTTGCGCTCGTGGCGAACCACCGGCTCGCCTGCGCGCACGGCGTCCTCGAGCGGAGCGCGGCACCAGGGGAGGAGCGTGGCCGGGAGCGCGGATTGCGGCCACCAGCGAACGAGTGGCGTCTCGGGACTCGGCTCGATCGAGCCGCTCCGGGGCGTGCAGCGGTAGACGTGGGCGACGTGAGGCCGGAAGCCGGTCCGGTGGTACTCGCCGATCCGCTGGCCCACCTCCACCTCGATCCCCGTCTCCTCGCGGATCTCGCGGGCCAGCGCGGTCTGGTCCGATTCGGCCTCGGCGAGACGGCCGCCCGGCAGCTCCCAACCACGCAGCTCGCGCCGTACGGCCAGCAGCACCTGGGAGCCGTCGAGGACCACCCCCTGCACGATTCGCAGCGGCCCATGCTCGCCCACCCGTGGCGAGACCAGACCCCACCAGGCGATCCGGGCGTAGTCGGGAACGAGTCGGAGAAGGAGGCCGCCGCGCCGTTGCAAGGAGGCGCCTCCGTGCCTCCGGGAGATCACTCGACGATCTTGTTCAGGGGATACTCGACGATGCCGACCGCGCCGGCCTCGGAGAGCTGCGGCAGCAGGTCGCGCACCTGCCGCTCCTCGAGGATCGTGTTGACGGCCACCCACGCCTCGTCGGCGAGGGGCGAGAGCGTCGGTGTGTCGAGCGCCGGCAGGAGTGCCAGGATCTTGTCGAGGCGCTCGCGAGGAGCGTTCATCATGAGGCCCACCCGATCGGCGGCATGGATCGCCGCCTTCAGGAGCAGCCCGAGCCGGTCGATCTTCTGGCGCTTCCACGGGTCGCGATACGACTCCTTGCAGGCGATCAGCCGAGGGGTCGAGACCAGCACCGTGTCGAGCACCCTCAGGTTGTTGGCGCGCAGGCTGGAGCCCGTCTCGCTCACGTCGACGATCGCGTCGGCCAGTGTGGGGGGCTTGACCTCGGTGGCCCCCCACGAGAACTCGATGCTCGCCTCGACGCCGTGGCGCTCGAGATAGCGGCGGGTCATGCCCACGGCCTCGGTGGCGATGTGCTTGCCCTCGAGGTCCTCGATGGTTCGGATCGGGCTGTCCGCCTTGACTGCGAGCACCCAGCGAACGGGGCGGTAGTTCGACCAGGGCGCGCGCAGGTCGGCCAGCTCCTCGACGTCTGCATCGTTCTCGAGCACCCAGTCGATTCCCGTGATCCCGACGTCCATGGCGCCCTGGCTGACGTAGCGGGCCATCTCCTGGGCCCGGATCAGGATGCACTCCATCTCGGGGTCGTCGATGCTGGGAAAGTAGGAGCGGGAGCGCGCGGTGATCTGGTAGCCCGCGCGTTCGAAGAGCCTGGTGGTCGTGTCCTGGAGCGACCCCTTCGGGAGGCCGAGCTTGAGGCTACGGTTCGTGTCGCTCACTTCTTGTACACCTTCTCC
>CAYYUT010000711.1:0-1636 GCA_964474935.1 uncultured Spirochaetales bacterium | reverse complement strand
GGCCGTCGTGGCGAGCACCCTTCCGCTCCTCGCGGCCTATGGCGACCGCGCCAACCCGATCTCACAGAACAACCTCGCCATCGGCCTCGGCCTCGGCGTGTGGCTCCTCGGCGACGAGGTGGGGGACTGGCTCGCCGGTCGAGGCGCCAGCAGTGCTCAGGTGAGAGCGGGCTCCGGCCTGTGGTCGTGGATCGCGCCCGCAGCGAACCTGCTCACGGGCTGGTGGCTCCTCGACCAGCGTCAGCACGAGCGTATGGTGACGGGGCTCGTCGAGCTGTGAGATTTCGAGCCTCCGCGACACGAGCGAGCCCTGGCCGCGGGGACCGCGGCCTCGCGCACGCTCGCATCGACTGCCGGGGGGGCCGTTGCGATGATGGGCAATCCCCCGCTCGATCGAGCGATCCATCTCACCAGAGCAAAGGTGCCGCTGCACACCCACATCGCGAAGGACTCGTTCTCCGAGTTCATGTCCAAGGGGACGGCTCCGGTCCATGTCTCGCTCCAACGTGCGAGATTCAAAGCGGGTCAGTCGGGCGTGACCTCGACGCGTCGCCGCGTGACGTCGGTGTCCGGACAGGTGATCGGTGGCGACCTCACCATCTGGGTGGCCATCGAGTCGATGGCCCACCAGGCGGTCGCCCCGCCGCCGGAGCTCGAGGAGCTGGAAGTGGCCTGGGCAGTGGATACCCGGCCCGGTGACGGCAAGCCTCCGAACGGACTCTTCTCGGGGTGAGTGGTCGGCGGGCTCGGCGCGATCGGGAGGGCCTGCGGCTCGGAAGAAGCGAGGCCGACAGCACTCGCGACGTGCTGGTCGCAGTCACGGGTGCGATCAGAGGGGATGGGAAGAGTGTTCGCAAGCTGGTCGACCAGGCGCGGGGGAGACTCGAGCGGCGCGTCCTTCGCGAGCTCGGCAGCCTGAAGAAGGCGCAGCCCCCGACACGCAGGGTCCAGATTGCCGCGGGATCCCCATCCCCCCGACTGGCCCCCCGCGTGGCGCTACCGCCGCTGGGGCGCCCGAGGCCGCTTCGCATCGAGCTCCCGGATGGTCGCAGGGTGGCGGTTCAGTGCGGCCCCGCTCCGGCGGAGCGGCGGGACCTCGTCGCCCTGCGGCGCGTGTACGAGGTCAACGGCATTCGCTCGCATCGGGCGCTGAGTCGGCAGGGTCGTGAGATCGGGCGCCTGCAGGCAGAGCAGCGGAAGCTGGCCCGGAAGCTCGCGGAGCTGCAGGCAGGTGGTGATCTGGCGCTCTTGCGAGGCTTGATCGAGGGCCTCGGAGCCCTCGAGAAGAAGCTCGCCGCGCTGGGTCGACTACAGGCCCGATCTCGTGTGGAACAGAGGCGCGACCAGCGAAGCCGTTCCCTCCGAGAGACTCGCGCTCGGGCCGAGCAGTCTCGTCGCCAGGGATTGCAGCGAGTCCAGTCCACCATCGCTGCCAGCCAGAATGCGGCCTACGGGAGCAAGGGCAGTCCGCTGGCGACGAACAATCTTCTCCTGGCTGCGAACCAGCTCGGCTGGGGCTTCCTCCCCGACTTCCTCGCACACTTCAGCCGGGCCGCACCCGAGACCATCCGGCTCCTGGAGTGGCTCGCTCCCCTGGGCAGCATCATCTCGGCCGAGCTGACCGTCGGAAGGCGGC
>CAYYUT010000710.1:334-1640 GCA_964474935.1 uncultured Spirochaetales bacterium | reverse complement strand
GGCTGTAGACGAACTGGAGCATGAACCGCGAGACGTTCGCGACCGACGACGAGACGTCGCACAGGATCACCAGCTTGGGACGGTCCTTCTTGCGTTGCTTGTACACGACTTCGAAGGGCACACCTCCGTGCGACATGTTCTTGCGCAGCGTGTAGTGCAGGTCGAGCTTGCCCCGCTTCAGTCGACGGCGTCGGATCGAGAGGATGTTCTTGATTCGCTGCGCGAGACGGTCGACGACCTCGCGCATCTTCCGGATGTCCTCTTCCGTGAGATTGTAGAAGCTCTTCTCGAGCAGGCTCTCGCGCCGGAAACGCTCCATGTAGTCGATGTTCTGGCGCTGGAGCTCCCGCTCGGTGTAGTTCCGCACGCTCCGGCGGAGCGCCTCCTGGAGCCGGCGGACGTGCTCGAGGAAGGCCTCCACCTCGGCCTCGCCCATCCCTGCCTCGCGGAGCCTGTCGGCCAGATCGCGCAGCTCGCCCACCGCGCCCTCGGCGCCCATCTGCTCCATCAGCCGCCGGCTGAAGAACCCCACCTGGAGCATGTTCTCGATGCGCGCGGTCCCGGCCTGCTCGGCCGCCTCGTTGATCATCTGTTCGAGCTGCGAGAGATCCATCGTCAGCATGGCCCGGGCCAGCTGCGACAGGTCGACGTCCTCGGCGTTCATCTGGCCCATGAGCTCCTGCAGCCGCTCCATCAGCTGCTCGAGGTCCACGCCCTCGGGCAACCCGTCGGCGGCGGACTCGAAGGCCCCGCGGAGTTCGTCGTAGAAGCCCGACCAGAAGAGGTCGAAGAGCTGGTCGTAGGTGGGGATGTCGTCGCTGCGCGTGACCATGGTGGTGCGCAGCCCGTCCCGGACCACCACCCGATCGGCGCTCGCGAGCTCGTCGAGCGCCGTGAAGGCGTCGATCGCCTCGGCCATCGAGACCCGGACACCGCTCTTTCGGAGCAGGTTGGCGAAGTCGATCACTTTGCGTTGCACGCCGTTCCCCGAGACCCTGCCGTCAGTGCAGGACACCCTTCTTGGCGGGCTTCGGGTCCTCGACCGGCTTGGCCGCCGATTCCTTGGCGCGCTGCTCGTCGCTCTTCTTCTCGATCAGTCGCCCGAGCTCGCCCTGCGCCTTCCGGATGTCGCCCTCGTACTTGAGGATGATCGAGAGGGTCTCCGAGACGAGCCCTTCGTCGAGCTCGGAGGCGTTCAGCACCAGCAGGGCCCGCGCCCAGTCGAGGGTCTCGCTGATCGAGGGCGTCTTCTTGAGATCGAGCTTCCGGATGCGCTGCATCACCTCGACCAGCTCCTCGGCCAACC
>CAYYUT010000710.1:0-324 GCA_964474935.1 uncultured Spirochaetales bacterium | reverse complement strand
TGGCGTCGCGCTGGGCCCGCTCGAGCTCTGCGACCTCGGCCAACCGGGCGTCGACGCCGGGAACCTTCGTCTCGAGGATCCGACGTTCGAGATCCACGTCCGGGAAGTCGATGTAGAGATGCAGACAGCGCCGCTTGAGGGCGTCCGACATCTCACGCGCGTCGTTCGACGTGAGGAACACCAGCGGCTTGGTCTTGGCGTGGAAGGTGCCTACCTCGGGCACCGACACCTGGAAGTCGGAGAGCACCTCGAGCAGGAAGGCCTCGAACTCCGGGTCCGACTTGTCGACCTCGTCGATCAGCAGCAGCGAGGGCTCGTCGGAGG
>CAYYUT010000709.1:0-1645 GCA_964474935.1 uncultured Spirochaetales bacterium | reverse complement strand
GAGCAGCGCGGCGAAGGCCAGGGCGAGCTGGGCCGTTCGCGCCAGGGTCTCGTTCTGGAGGGCCGCGTCCTCGGCGCGGGCGTCGTCGCTCCGCACGAGACGGGTCGCGAGCACCAGGGCCCAAGGAGTCGTCAACAGCGGAAGGAGCAGGGCCGGCTGCGCCCCGGCCGCCCACAGACCCACCAGCCACAGATAGGGGAATCCGAGTGTCAGGGCGTACTCGACCCGCGCGAAGGTCGGACCCCATCGCACCGCCAGCGTACGCTTCCCGGTGTCGGCATCGCTCAGGCGATCGCGCAGGTTGTTCACGACGAGCACGGCGGTGGCATGCAGGCCGATCGGCAGGGCCGCTGCCCACACGTGCGCCGGGAGGGCGTGCGCCTGGACGTAGTAGCTGCCGCACACCCCGACGGGTCCGAAGAACGTGAAGACGGCGATCTCCCCGAGCCCGTGATAGCCGAAGGGCCAGGGCCCGCCCGTGTAGGCGAGGGCTGCCGCGATGGCGAGGGCTCCGAGCAGCGCGATCGCCGGCCCGCCGAGCCAGACCAGGTAGCTGCCTCCCAGGGCCGCGCCTCCGAGGCTCAGGCCGATGGCCGTGCGCATGGTCGAGGCGTCGAGCCACCCCTGGGCGCTCGCGCGCTCCGGCCCGCGACGGGCCTCGGTGTCGGCGCCCCGCTCGTGATCGAACAGATCGTTCGCGAAGTTCGCTCCCACCTGCAGCAGCAGGGTGGTGAGGGCCGCGAGGGCGACCACGGCTGGGTCGAGCACGCCGTCCGCTGCGGCGAGAGCGCCGCCGACGGCGATCGGAGCGAGTGCCAGCGGGAGCGTCCGTGGTCGCGCCGCCAGCCAGAGAGCACGCGCGAGCCCGGGACGGCCGCCCCGGGCCAGCCGAACGCTCGTGTCCGGATTCATCCCCGCCACGGCCACTTCGTGAAGTCGGGGGACCGCTTCTCGATGAATGCGTCGCGACCCTCCTGGGCCTCTTCGGTTCCGTAGAACATCTGGGTGGTGTGGCCGGCGAGCTCCTGCAGGCCCGCCTGCCCGTCGCAGTCGGCGTTGAAGGCGGCCTTCAGACACCGGATCGCGGTCGGGCTGTGCTCGAGGATGCGCCGGCCCCACTCGACCCCCGTGGCTTCGAGCTGGTCGAGGGGAACGACCGTGTTGACCAGACCCATGTCGAGCGCCTCCTGGGCGCCGTACTGGCGGCAGAGATACCAGATCTCGCGCGCCTTCTTCTGGCCCACGCCCCGCGCGAGAAAGGAGGCGCCGAAGCCGGCATCGAAGCTTCCGACGCGCGGGCCCGTCTGGCCGAAGCGGGCGTTGTCGGCCGCGATCGTGAGATCGCAGATCAGGTGAAGCACGTGACCTCCCCCGATCGCATAGCCCGCGACGAGGGCGATGACGGGCTTGGGAAGCGTCCGGATCACACGCTGCAGGTCGAGGGCGTTCAGATGCGGGATGCCTTCCTCGTCGAGGTATCCGGCGTCGCCGCGGACCTTCTGGTCGCCTCCCGAGCAGAAGGCGTCGGGCCCTTCGCCCGTGAACAGGATGGCGCCGATCCGGGGATTGCTGCGGGCCCGCGAGAACGCGTCGATCAGCTCGAAGAGCGTGCGCGGACGGAACGCGTTGCGCACCTCGGGGCGAC
>CAYYUT010000708.1:0-1649 GCA_964474935.1 uncultured Spirochaetales bacterium | reverse complement strand
GGGCTTCGGGCGCAACCTCGCCCAGACGGCGAAGCAGGTGAGCATCCAGCGCGTCCGGGATGCCGAGCGCGACATCATCTTCAACGAGTACAAGGACCGCAAGGGCGAGATCGTGAACGGCATCGTGCGGCGCTTCGAGAAGGGGTCGATCATCGTCGATCTCGGGCGCGCCGAAGCCGTGCTGCCGGGCAAGGAGCAGGTGCCCCGCGAGAGCTATCGCCCGGGCGAGCGGATCCGCGCCTACGTCATCGACGTGAGCAACCAGACAAAGGGGCCCCAGATCATCCTGTCTCGCGGGTCGATCGACATGCTGAAGAAGCTCTTCGAGCAGGAGGTGCCCGAGATCTACGAGGGCATCGTCACGATCGAAGCGGCCGCGCGCGAGCCGGGCGGGCGATCGAAGATCGCCGTGGCCTCGCGCGACAGCGACGTCGACCCGGTGGGCGCATGCGTGGGCATGAAGGGCAGTCGCGTCCAGGCGGTCGTCCAGGAGCTCCGGGGCGAGCGCATCGACATCGTGCCGTGGAGTCCGGATCCGGCCCGCTACGTGTGCAGCGCGCTCTCGCCCGCGCAGGTGTCGAAGGTGATCATCGACGAGACCGAGAAGTCGATGGACGTGATCGTGCCCGACGACCAGCTCTCGCTCGCGATCGGTCGGCGAGGCCAGAACGTGCGCCTCGCGGTGCAGCTGACCGGCTGGCGCATCGACATCAAGAGCCAATCGAAGATGCGCGAGATCGAGCAGTGGCTGGCCGAGGCCGTGTCGGTCGTGGAGGTCTGCGGCGAGCCCGAGGCCGAGATCCTGCTGCAGCAGGGAATCGCCTCGCTCGACGATCTCGCCGTGTGCCAGCCGGAGCTGCTGACCCAGCTTCCTGGCATCGACGAAGCCGGAGCGCAGGCCATCCGGGAGCGCGCCGTCGAGCTCGCCCAACAGAAGGCCGAGGAAGAGGCCCGCGCGGCCGAGCAGGCGGCCGCCGAGGCCGCTGCCGTCGCCGCCGCCGAAGCGGAAGCCCAGGCGCGCGCCGCGTCCGGCGAGGACGCGACGGAGGACGCCGCTTCCGAGGACGCGGCCCCGGAGGCTGCTGGAACCGAATCCGCCCAGGCCGCTGAGCCCGAGCGGGAGACGAGCGAGAGCGGAGCCTAAGAGCGAATGGCGAAAGTCCGGGCCTACAAGATCGCCGCCGAACTCGGCATCGACCGCTCCGAGATCGTGGAGCGGGCGGCCGCCGTCGGAATCGAGCTGAAGAGCGCGATGGCCTCGCTCGAAGAGGACGAGGCCGATGCGCTGAGGGTGAAGCTCGGCCAGCCGGCTCGTCCCGAGCAGGTGGTCGAGCGACGCGTGGAAGCGAAGGGTGGCGCTGCGGTGATCCGACGCCGCAAGCGGGTGACGCCCAAGCCGCCGCCCGAGCCCGAGCCGCCGGCGCCGGAGGCCGAGCCCGCCCCGGTGGCCGAGGCCGATCCCGAGGTGGAATCGGGGGCCGCGGCCGCCGAAGCCTCCGAAGGGGCGATCGAGACGGCTCCGGCCGAGCCGAGCGTCGCGGCCGAGGCGGCTCCGGCGTCCGAGCCCGAGCCGGCACCGCCGCCGTCGGCCGAGACCCCGGCCCCCGGGCCCACCCCGACGCCCTCGGTCGGAGGGGACGCCGCCCCGA
>CAYYUT010000707.1:0-1649 GCA_964474935.1 uncultured Spirochaetales bacterium | reverse complement strand
CCGATCCGTTAGAGCCTATGAGCCATGGGCTCCAGAACGCAGAAGGCCGCCGCTGTTAACCTCCTTGTGATTTCACCAACACAATGGAGGGACACCTTGTCCAAGCTAACAGCAGCGACCTCAACAATCGAGCTTACCTCAACTTCGCCGACCCTCATGCTCGCCTTCGAGCTCGGGGAGACGGGCTGGCTCCTGGGCTTCTCTTCGGGCTTCGGCGATCGCGTGCTGCGACGCAAGATCGCCTCGCGAGACACCTCGGCGCTCGTGCGAGAGATCGAGCGGGCCAAGGAGCACTTTGGTCTCCCTCGCGAGGTTGGGGTGAAGAGCCTCTACGAGGCGGGGCGCGATGGCTTCTGGCTCCACCGCTTCCTCGCTTCTCGAGGGATCGAGAATGTGGTGATCGACTCGGCGAGCATCGAGGTCAACCGGCGGAGCAAGCGCGCGAAGACGGACCGACTCGACGTGATCGGCCTGGTGGATCTGCTGGCGCGACACCTTGCGGGGAGCCGGAAGCCGGTCTTCTCGGTGCTCACGGTGCCCAGCGAGGAGGCGGAAGACCTACGCCACCTGGGCCGCGAGCTGAAGCTGCTCAAGCAGGACCGGACCCGGGTCAGCAACCGGATCAAGGGGCTGCTGGCCAACCAGGGGCTGACGGTCGACCGCAAGAAGGATATGGCCGAGCAGATCGGTCTCCTCCGGCTGTGGGACGGGGCACCGCTTCCGCCTCAGCTCAGGCGACGTCTGGAGCACTACGTCGCCGACTACGGCTACTACACGGAGCGGATCAGGCGGGTCGAGGAGGAGCGCAAAGCGCTCTTGCGCGCGAATGAGAGCGGCGCGATGGAGAAGGTCTGGCGGCTGCTCTCCCTGCGTGGAGTCGGGATCGAGACGGCCTGGTGCTACGGGACGGAGCTGTTCGGGTGGCGGGCCTTCGCCAACCGCAAGCAGGTCGGATCGATCGCGGGCCTTACGCCGACACCCCACAACAGCGGCAACGAGGAGCGGGAGAAGGGGATCGCAAAGGACGGAATCCGCTGGGTGCGGGGGATGGCGATCGAGCTGGCGTGGGGTTGGCTCCGCTTCCAGCCGGAGAGCGCGCTGTCGCGCTGGTATCAGGAGAGGTTCGGCAGCGGGAGCAAGCGGGTGCGCAAGATCGGGATCGTAGCACTGGCGCGCAAGCTCTTGATTGCGCTGTGGCGCTTCGTGGAGACGGGCCTGGTGCCGGATGGGGCCGTGGTGAGCGACCGGATGCGGGTGGCGTAGTCCGTCACCGACGATCAGAATCAAGAGGAGCAAAGAGGGGCAAGGAGAACACCGGCTCTGACTCGGCCTGCCCGCACTCGCCGTCTGGTGCCCGAGTGGCCCGCCCGTTAGAAGGGGCAGTCCGTACAGCTTCCTGGACCCCGCGCGAACAGAGGGGCTCTTGTGCTCGGCGAAGCGTCGTCGACACGGATAGAAGGTCGTGCGGGGCGAGGCCCTGGCACCGATCTGGAATCGGTCAGAATCACGCCGGAGTGCAGCGAGGGGGAGAGAGGGTGTAGACTCGAGACGATGTCAGCCATGGGGGTTGACGGGGTGGCCAACATAGAAGGCGGCGCTCGGAACTATGAGCCGGTCGCGCGCCACTTCATCGACGGACGCTTCTTCGC
>CAYYUT010000706.1:0-1653 GCA_964474935.1 uncultured Spirochaetales bacterium | reverse complement strand
CCGCGCCGGAGAAGAAGCCCACGGCGAGGATCAGCGGAAGCTCGCGAGGGGCAGCGTCCGTCGCGGCGTCGATCGAGGCGCGCGGCCGAACGTTGAGAGGCTCTCGCGGGGGGCGCCGGAGATCCAGTGCGAGGGCGCCCGTCGCGACCGCCGCGTTCACCGCCATTGCGCCGACCAGGGCACCGGAGACACCGAGAGCCGGCAGAGCGACGAGGGCTACGACCCCGTGCCCGACCACACCGCCCAGGGTGTTGAGCCCGTAGAGCCACACGCCCGCGCGTCCGAGCCCACCCCCCGAGCCGAGCACGGCTCGCGCCATGACTGGAAGCACCATCCCCATCAAGAGCGCCGGCGGGGCGACGAGCGCGGCGGACAGGACGGCCTTCAGCAGGTCACCCGTCGCTCCCGTCAGTCGCTCGGGCCCCAGTGCAGGCCAGATCCAGGCGGTCCAGTGCTCAAGGGTGAGAAAGGGCAGCGCCATCAGGGCGATCCCGATCTCGCAGATCGCCACCACGCGCCAGGGCCGTGACGTCCGACTCGCGATGGGAATCGAGAGTGCGGCGCCAAGGGCCAACCCGAGAAAGAAGCAGCCGAACACGCGGGCGCTCGACTCGCCGCTCGCCCCGAGCAGGTCGATCATCCGGCGCGTCCAGAGCAGCTCGTGCCAGAGGGCCGCAGCGCCGCTCAGACAGGCGAGCGCCAGCGCGGGGCCGAGCTCGGTGCGCGAGGCAGGCGTCTCAGCGCTCACGGCGGGACGGAGAGAGCCTCGACCCACGCGCCGCCAGCGTCCAGAGCGCGGCGAGTGCAGCGAGCCCAGCAGCCCCGGGTAGCGGCTCCGGCGCCGCCACCACGAAGCGATACGTGACGGAGCCCGTCACCGCCGCACCGGATCCGGCGAGGGTCGCCGTCGGCTCGAAGGTCAGCTCGTAGGCACCCTCGCGCGTGAAGGCCAGGTTGTAGTGAGCGTGGCTGCGGGCACCCACGGAGAAGAAGTCGTCCTCGTCGAGGCCGTCCACCGTCGAGATCGCGAAGAGCGTCGGGGGCTCGAAGGTCGACTGCCAGGCGCTGAACTCCCCGTCTTCCGGGGCCAGCATCGCCACCAGCTGGAGCCGGACGCGGTCGTCCTCGACCACGCCGAACTCGATCCCGGTGGCCGCCAGACCGAGGAAGGGAGCCTCCCGGCTGTCGGCCGCGATCTGGTCCTGGGGCAGGATCCAGACCGGCTCGCCCGCTCCGACGCCGATGGGCTCGAGCCCGAAGAAGTCGATCTGCGCCTGGCTGAGGGTCTCACGCGTCGAATCGGGGACGTCGATCTCGACCTCGTCCGCGGCGAAATCCGTCGGCCCCGGCTCGAACACACCGCCGATGACCGCTCCTTCGGCGCGAAGGAAGCTTTCGAGGGCCTCGAACCCGGGCGCCCCGTCCTCGTCGACCAGCCCCACCTGGAGGTCCGAGTGCCCCTCGCTGTACAGCAGGAGTTCGGCCCGGGCGGACGGAGCCCCGGCCAGACCGGTCGGCGCGATCAGCGCGATCAGCGCGATCAGCGCAGCGAGGCGAGCCGCCCGCCGACTTCGGCGCCCGCACAACACGGCGAGCGCCCCGAGTGCGGCCGCGACCCCCCCGAGTAGAGAAGGCTCTGGCACGAGGCCCGTG
>CAYYUT010000705.1:0-1655 GCA_964474935.1 uncultured Spirochaetales bacterium | reverse complement strand
CCGGCGAGACAACGAGCAGTAGGGTCGGGAGACCAAACTCCGCATTCTCGCGACGGAAACCCTCTGCGGTCCGCCGATCCGCCTGGGAGAGCTCGATCCCACCTCCAGGGTGCGAGTGCCAGCTTCCCACCGGCACAAGTCGCTGCCCCGAACTTCGCCGCAGCTCACGCTCCTCGTCACTGCGTCCGGCGGGAGGCAGATCCAAGTGAGTAGACCCGGCCTCCGTGCCCGGCGGCTCGGCACATGCGGCGACGACCGTAACGCGTCGCATCGAGGGGTCGATCCCTCCATAGAGGTAGCCGCCCGTTTCGGCGGGCGAAGCTTGCTCCATCAAGGCTTGCATACGGTCGTGAATCCCGGGCGCTATCCGAACCTCCCAGGCGTTCGCGTTGCCCTCAACGTGGAAGCTCGCCACGTCGATCCATCGCCAACCCTTGGGCTCACCGTTCCTGGCAAGAGGATTGAGGCCTACTCCGGAGGGAAGGTCCTCGCCTGCGAGAAGCGCCGAAATGCGAGGCATGAAGGACGATGCGTGGGACATGACCTTCCACTGGGGCATACGCACCGTGGCGGAGGCACACCCGAAACCCGCGGCGAACGTCTCCTCCTGCTCACCCTCGCCGGGACGGGCTCGGAGGGCAGCAGAGACATCAGCATCGTCTGCAGCCGCGGCGCACAGCGAGTAGTACAGGTCGAGAACGTCAGGATTCCGAGTATCAGCCTCGACCGACTGAACCCCCAGGCTTCCGGATCCGTAGATCTCGCCGCGAACGCCCCGCGGAAGCCACCTACAAGATGCTAGGACTCGGCGGGCGGCGTCCGAAGCTGACGAAACGATCACGACGGCATCGTCTGAAACGGCCTCCGCCAAACCCCGTGGCTCGGCATCTAGGACGTCCATCTTGTAGACCTGCACCTCTGGGCGGTCGAGGAACTGAAGAGAACGAGATACGCGAGCTTGAACGCTCCCCTTTGCAGCGCCAACCTCGGAGACGGTTGCCGTATGGCGCGCGAGGTTGTGTGAGCGCACGACGTCGACGTCGATCACCCCGGCACATTTCCCGCCTGCGCGCGTGATCGCCTCGCCGAGCTGGCTGCCCAGAGCTCCGTATCCAACCAGGAAAGCAGATTTCTCCGGAGACCATCCGGATACGTCGGCCAGCAGCCTGGATCCCGGCAGCTGATCCAGAAGAAGGTGCTCGACCTTTGACGAGTCGGAGTCGAAAGATCCAGAGTCGTCTGGGAAGAGCACGAATCCGCGAAGCTCGATAGCGCGAGCTTCCTGATTCGAGGATAGACCGAAGATCTCGGGCATCATCGGCTGCGGCCGACGAACTCCTATGATGAGGACCAACCGGGCCCGGTACCAATCTCCGTGAAGAGCGTCCTCGAGGGCGACGCGAAAGAGCTCCGAGAGGCCGAAGGTGCCGAGCTGGGCGACGAGCTCACTGCCAGTCGAGCACTCTGTAAAGCCTGGCTTCGATTCGAGCTGGTTCTTCGGCTGTGCGACGAAGAGCCCAGGTGCAGCGCTCGGCTTCGGCGGCTCTTGCTGTACCTCTTCGACTGCCGCTCGGAGCCGCTCATCCGCACCCGTACCGCCAACCAGGAGCGTCTCATGCTTGATCAACGCAACGGACTCGGTCAGCAAGGCTGCG
>CAYYUT010000704.1:0-1657 GCA_964474935.1 uncultured Spirochaetales bacterium | reverse complement strand
GGCCGCACTCGGAGCCGACGCCGAGGACGCGATCTCGTTCTGCAACGTGCTCTTCATCGGGAACCTGTGCGCGTCGGGCGTCGTGATCGTGAGCTTCGGACCTCGGCGCATCACGCGCGACCTGCGTCGCATCGCCGGGGACGCGTGGATCGAGGTCCTGACCTTCGGGGCGCTCTCGGCGCTCCTGTCGGGACTGATCTTCTACGCGCTCCGCACCACCAGCGTCACCAACGCCGTACTCCTGGCGCGCCTCGGGCCGGTCTTCTTCGCGCTCGGCTCGAGCTTCGCGCTCGGCGAGCGGCTGCGACGCGAGGAATGGATGGGCTTCGGCCTGATCGGGGCGGGCGTGGCCGCCACGGTCTTCACCGGGAGCGGCTTCCAGCTGGTCCAGGGCGACCTCCTGATCCTGATCTCGACGCTGGTATACGCCGGAGTCCAGATGCTCGGGAAGCGGCTCGTGCCCCGGGCGAAGCTCCCGGCCACCGTCTTCGTCCGGAACTTCCTCTCGTCCGCGATCTTCTTCGTGATCGCGAACGTGCTGTTCGGTCCGCAGCACTTCGCCGACGCTTTCTACGGTCCGCTCTGGGCGATCATGATGGTCTACGCGCTGGTCGTGATCGTGGCGGCGCAGTTCGCGTGGTATCGATCGGTGGAGCTGCTTCCGGCCGCCTCGGTGGCGCGCTGGACCGTGCTCACCCCGGTGATCGCGATCGGGTACGCGCTCGTGATCAACGGTGAGCGCCCCGATGCCGCGCAGCTCGCCGGGCTGGCCTTCGTGACCCTGGGGCTGGTGGTGTCGAACCTCGGCCGCCGGGCCCCGGAGACCTCGCCCGACCCCGAGAGCAGCCTCGCCGGGTCGTGACGGTGCGCCTGCTCTGCATCGCGAACCCCGCCGCCTACCAGGGCGTCCGCACCGACGTGCCCCTGAGCTACGCCCGGCTGGCCTCGACCCCCGGGATCGAGCTGTGGCACGCCGACACGTCGGCGATGGAGGTCGGGGCGGGAGCGATCGCGGCCACCCCGATCCCGGCCGGCTTCGATCCCGCAGACTTCGCAGCGCTCGACCCGGCCGGAACGGCGCGGCGCGCGGTCGAGGACTTCGATCTGGCCTTCTGCCGGACGCTCAAGCCCTTCCCCCCCGGCTATCTCGACTCCCTCGCGGCCCGCACGCCAGCGCTGCCCTTCGTGAACGACCCACGCGGTATCCGCCGTCAGCTCGAGCACGACTTCTTCCTGGAATCGGCCCGCGCGTGGCTCCCCGAGGCCCGCGTCGCGGACGACGGGCGCACGATCGACGACTTCCTGGCACGCCACGGCTCCATCGTGATCAAGCGCGCGAACAGCTGCGGCGGCCGAGGCGTCTTCCGGGCCACGGCGGGCGTGGCCGGATCGCCCGCCGCGATCGCGCTCGAGGATTCGGGGGGCCACCGGCGATGCTTCGACGACGGACCCGCCCTGTTCGCCGCGCTCCGAGCGGAGAGCCGCGAGGCGTTGCTCCTGGTGCGCTACCTGCGTCGGGTCGCCGAGGGCGAGAAGCGGATCCTGGTGCTGGACGGCGAGATCCTCGGGGCCTATCTGCGGCAGGCGAAGGAGGGCGGGTGGATCCAGAACGTGAGCTCGGGCGCGCGCGTGTCCGGGGCGACGCTGAGCGACGCCG
>CAYYUT010000703.1:321-1659 GCA_964474935.1 uncultured Spirochaetales bacterium | reverse complement strand
GGGCGGCGGCCGGCGACCGTTCTCGCAGCAGGAGGGCCGCCTTCTGCAGGACACCGGCATGACCCGGCATGAAGGCCGGGGGCCCACGAAGCACGTAGTGACCCACGAAGGCGGAATCTTCGAAGTTCCGCTGGAAGCCGCTCACCGCGTCGCCCCCCTCTGGTCACGAGGGTCGCCGCCGGAGACATGCACATCGAGGTTCCAGACCACGAGAGTGGTCAGCAGGAAGAACACGGTCCAGATCGCGGAGCCGGCGATCGGTCGGATCCAGCCTGAGGGCGTCGTGGTACGCGCGGAAGTGGTCGGTCATCTCGACCAGCACCCGGCGCGACTCCGGCCCGACCGCTTCGAGCGCCTGGTATGCGCCCGCGTAGAAGACGTAGGTCCCGTGATAGCCCGATGCGACCGCGATCCCGAACCCGAAGAGGAGCGCGATCGCGAGGGCCAGGCTCGGCCCCGCCGGCTCGAGCGCCCGGTAGACGGGCCAGAGCCCGAGCAGCCAGAGGGGGATCACCGCGGCCCCGAGAAGGCTTCCCGTGTGGACCATCGCGAGCGGGACGTCGGCGAGAGCCTCGAGGGTGATGTCGGAGCCCGCGACAGGAGCCGGACCGCCTCGCAGGAGATAGTCGGAGGCCGCGTTGGAGAGGCCGCCGAAGACCGCGGCGCAGCCCGCGACTCGCAGTGTGGAGGCCGCCAGGAGACTCCCCCCCGTACGCCGGTCTCGGCACCGGTGCCCTTCCCTTCCACCGCGGACGCGGCGGGACAGCCCCAGGCCGGTGGATCAGGCTCTCCGTCGTCGCGCGCGCCGCCCCAGGGGTCTTTGGCTCCGTCCCGCCGGCGGAGCGCTCGCAGCGGGACCCGGCTCCACGAGGCCCTTCGCGGCTCGCTCGTCCTGCACCTCCGGCCGCCCAGAGGCTCCCGAGGACCGGCGCCGCAGCATCTCGGCCTCACGAGCCACCGCCACGATCCGATCTCCGGCACGCTGGGCGCCCGACAGATTGCGCGAGACGGGCCCGAGCTCGAGCTCGGCCAGCGGCCCGGTCACGAGAAGACGCGGGTGCCAACGGAGGCCCCGGTCGACGATCGGAAAGCCACAGGCCGCGCACGGAAGCCCGAAGGACTCGACCGCCTCGTCGAGCCACGCCCCTCCCGGACGCTGCGCGGGAAAGCCCGTGGCGAGCAGCACGCGATCGGCGCGGACCCGCGTCCCGCCCAGCTCGAGCGAGACCTCGCGACCCGAGACCTGCGCCGACTCGACCTCGGTCTCCTCGAAGACTTCGATCGATCCGTCCACGCCGGCAACGCGCAGCGCCGCGCGGCCCTCCGGCGGCATCGACC
>CAYYUT010000703.1:0-311 GCA_964474935.1 uncultured Spirochaetales bacterium | reverse complement strand
AGCCGGCGATCGCATCCGTCGCCATCCACGGCGGCGCCTCGGGCACCCGCGATGTCGCGCTGCTCGAATCTGCTCGCGACGCTCGTTCGGGTCTGCGAGCCGCGCGAAGCCATCCATGTTCTTCGGCCCCTGCCAGCCCGGATCGCTGTCGAAGTTCTCGACTCGCAGGGTATGCCGGGAGACCAGCAGCACCCGTCGACCCGGGCGAGCCAATCGCAGCGCGACCTGGGCTCCCGAGATGCCCGCGCCGATGACTGCGATGACCTCGTCGTCCGGGTCGTCCTCGAGCTGGAAGCCCGGATCGAAGACGT
>CAYYUT010000702.1:285-1659 GCA_964474935.1 uncultured Spirochaetales bacterium | reverse complement strand
GACGTCGGCCCGGCCTCCGGGTGGTCCGAACGATTCGGGAGCCCAGGAAACCGGGGGAGGCGTCGGCCCGGGAGACGCCCGGGTCCGGCGTGGAGCGGGCCGGCGCAAGCCGGCGGAGCCGCCACGAAAACCACACTTAACCATCATCAATCCGACGCGCGATCGCAAGCCGGGCGCCCCCGGTTCCCGCGAAATCCTCGAAATCCTCGCGGAGGCGTCGCCGACTCGTGGGTTTCCCGATCGAATCCGGGGAGTTATGCTGCAAGTCACCGCTCGCCTCGATGATCACCGCGATCCCGGGGTTCCAGGGCGCCCCCGAATCGGTCCGACGGACGCCTGACTCCGGAGCGTCCGGCACCCTGGGCCCGCGGGGTCTGTCGTGGGCGAGTGGCCACGAGGTCCGGTAAACGCGGCCGGCTGACGGCGCCCCGAATTGCTCCCCCATGGGGGTTCGGGTACCGTCGCCCAGAGTGAGAGCATGCTGAACTCGAGCGTTCTGGTTCTCAACCGCTCCTACCTGCCGATCCACGTCACATCGGTCAAACGTGCCTTCGCGCTCATCTACCAGGGCGTCGCCCGGGCCATCGTCGAGCAATACCAGACCTTCGACTTCGAGAGCTGGGCAGCGCTCGCCGAACAGGCCGAGACGATCGGGACGCCTCACGGGCCGGTCCCGGTCCCGCGCGTGATCGTGCTCACGGCCTTCGACCGCATCCCGAAGCGTCATGTCCGCTTCAGCCGGATCAACATCTTCGCGCGCGACGATTTCACCTGTCAGTACTGTGGCGCGCGCCGTCCGCGATCGGAGCTGAACCTCGATCACGTGGTGCCGCGAGCGCTCGGGGGCAAGAGCACCTGGGAGAACGTGGTGTGCAGCTGCCTCGAATGCAATCGGCGCAAGGGTGGGCGCACGCCGCGCCAGGCCGGGATCAAGCTGCGCAAGAAGCCGACGCGGCCGCGCTGGACGCCGCTCGTGAACCTGATGATGTCGAGCGTCCGCTACAAGCAGTGGAAGCCCTTCCTGAACATCGTCGACGCGTCCTACTGGAACACCGAGCTGATCGACTAGGGTCGGCCGGCCGCGTCTCCGCTCGTCTGCTCCCGCCATTCCCGCGAGAATCACGACCGGTCGTCCTCCCGATTCGGTTACCATGAACGCGTCCGTCCAGAAGCGCGAGAGCGGGGGGCTCTCGTTCGCTAATTCTTTCGTCGTCCACACGCGTGTCGTGCGCACCAGCGGGCGTCACGCGCGTCGCATCGCGCTCCGTCGAACGTGCATCCGGCAACCGCCGTGTGTGAGCAGATTCGTGGACTGCGGCCGCGGCGACGAGAGTCGCGACCACCGAAGCCGCACGACGTGAGACGAGTCAGGTG
>CAYYUT010000702.1:0-275 GCA_964474935.1 uncultured Spirochaetales bacterium | reverse complement strand
CGCGGTCTTGTTCCGCTTCCACGGACGCGCCCCGACGTGTGACGTGTCTGGTGTGTGGACGGCGAGCAGGCGTGCCGGGTCGGACGACGCGGCCCGAGCGTCGAGGGGGGCGACCATGGAGGGATCGGCAGAGATCGTGGGACGAACGGGGCACGCGGCGGCCGCCGGACGGGCCGGGCGATCGCAGCCCGCGCTCGACGCGGGGCCGAGCGCGCTCGCGGCCGCGGGCGCCGGGGCGAGCTCACGGCTCGTGACGATCGGCGGGGGAAAGGGGG
>CAYYUT010000701.1:0-1663 GCA_964474935.1 uncultured Spirochaetales bacterium | reverse complement strand
CGATCCCCGCCACGTGGGGCCAGCGCCGAACGATCCGCGTGCGCGCGAAGGCGATCTTGGGGCGGGTGTCGGTGGTGAGGATCGCCTCGGCCGCGGCCGGGATGCCCGTCTCGGACAGGGCGTCGACGGCCTCGGGGATGCCCGAACGGAGCCGATCCATCGGGAGCGGCTCGCCGATCACACCGGTCGACGCCACGAGCACCTGCTCGGGGGGGCAGCCGAGTCCCCGCGCGGCGAGGCTCGTCATCTCGAGGGCATCGCGTCGTCCGCGCGCTCCCATCGCCACGTTCGAGACGCCGCTGTTCACCACGATGGCGCGCGCGCGGCCCGACTCGATGCGCTCGCGGTCGAGCTCCACGGGGGCACCGACCACCGTGGAGCGCGTGAAGACCCCGGCGGCAGCGGCCGGGACGTCGCTCGCGAGCAGGGCCAGATCGGGCGCCTCGGGCTTGATGCCGCAATGGAGACCAGCAGCACGGAAGCCGGGCACGTGGACGGGCGGATCGGCGTCGGGCCCGGGTTGCGGACGTTTGCGGCGCCTCAATGCGAGCGGCCCACCCCGGGCCTCAGCCCGCCCCGCAGCACTTCTTGAACTTCTTGCCGCTGCCGCAGGGACAGGGATCGTTGCGGCCGACCTTCTTCGGCGCCGCCTGGAGCGCCGCACCGGCCGTCGCGCTCCCCGGCCCGAAGGCCCGGGGCGCGCCGGCGCCCGGGGCCGCCGGCCGAGCGGCCTGGCCGCGGGGGCCCGCGTTCGCCGGGGCGAAGCTCTCCGAGGCGGCGGCCGACTGGGCCGCGGCCGCCTCGAGCGCCGACTCCTGGACCTGAACCTTGAAGATCTCCTCGATCGCCAGCGCGTCGACCGAGTCGTTCATCTCCTCGAACAGCTCGTAGCCCTCGCGCGCGTACTCGAGCTTCGGGTCGCGCTGGCCATAGCCGCGCAGGCTGATGCCCTCGCGCAGGCCATCCATCGTGTGGAGATGCTCCTTCCACGAGCGATCGAGCCTCGCCACCACCAGCCGGCGCTCGACGCTCCCGAACGGCGGGAGCAGCGTCGGGTACTTCTCGGCGAGCGCGTTCCAGTGCTCGGTCTTGGCGCGGCGTTCGGCGAGCAGGCGCTCGAGGATGCGATGTCCGAGCGCGTCCCGATCGCCCGCCAGCTTGCCGTCCTCGGTGAAGGGCGGCTCGCGGGGATCGAAGCTGATCCCGAAGGACTTCTCGAACGCGAGGGCGAGGTTCCCGATCTGCTCGGGGTCCGGGTCGCCCTTGGGTGGCCAGCTCTGGTCGAGGAGCGAGACGAGCACGCCTTCGATCATCTCCTCGATCTCCTCGCCGAACTCGTCCCGGGCCAGCAGATCGCGCCGGCGCGCGTACACCGCGGTGCGCTGCTTGTTCATCACCGCGTCGTACTCGAGCAGGTGCTTGCGGATGTCGAAGTTGCGGGCCTCGACCTTCTTCTGGGCGTTCTCGATCACGCGCGTCAGGAGCTTGTGCTCGATCGCCTCGCCCTCCTCGACCCCGACCCGCTCCCACCACTGCTTCACCCGGTCGGCCTCGAAGATCCGGAGCAGGTCGTCCTCGAGCGACAGATAGAACCGCGTCGAGCCCGGATCGCCCTGGCGCCCGCAGCGACCGCGCAGCTGGTTGTCGATGCGCCGGCTCTCGT
>CAYYUT010000700.1:0-1668 GCA_964474935.1 uncultured Spirochaetales bacterium | reverse complement strand
CGGACTCGACTCCTTGGCGAGCAGCGCGGCCGTCTTCTTCTGCTTCTTGGATCCGAGCACCTGGACGGACAGGGCGAGATCCAGGTCCTCGAGGAGTGCGCCGGCGTTCTCGGGCGGCATGGCCGCGTAGGTCTTGGCCAGGCTGGCGATGCGCGCGCCGTCCTGGTCGGTCCAGCTGCGGATGCGCTCCTCGATGGTCTCGCGGAGGGCTTCGAGCTCTTCCAGGCGGCCGCTGATCTCGAGCTCGAGCTCGCCCACCGAACGCGCGCGCTGGTCGAGCTCGCGCGCGCGCTTGCGCAACGAGAACTCGCGGGCGCGAAGCTCGGCCACCAGGCGGTCGACACCCGGGCTGAGGCGATCCGCGAGGTCCGGGCGGTCCGGCTCCTCGGCGAGCGCGGGACAACCCGCTGCCAGCACCCAGCACGCCGCGCCCACTGCGAGCCATCCCCGCCTCACGGCCGCTCTCCTTCCGCCAGCGCCAGCGCCGGGCCGCGGCACCGGCCGGCCACCTCGTCGAGATCGCGCTGCTCGCGTCGCTCGCCTTCCCGCCGCCCGCGCACGAGCGCCTTCTCGCGAAGGATCTCGAGGGCGCGCACGGCCCGGTGGGCTTCGGCCACCCGTTGCCGCTGGGCCAGGACCCGCTGGCTGGCCACCCGCTCGAGCTCACGAGCGCGCCTGCGCTCGGCCAGGGATCGGGCGAGGCCGGCCCGGCCCGCCGCGAAGAGCGGCGCGGCCAGGCCTCCGGCGGCCCGACGGGCCTGATCCGCCGAGATCCCGTCGACGCGGGCGCTGGCCCGGACGCTCCGCTGACGTGCGTCGGCCAGGTGTCGCTCGCTGTCGGCCAGGCCCAGGCGCTCGCGCTCGAGCTCGTGGCGGCGCACGCCCAGCACGGGATCCAGTCGGAATCGGAAGCCCTTCACGGCGCGCCTCCCGCCAGGATCCGCTCCAGGCCCGCGACCGAATCGGCGAGGCCTCCCGCCTCCCCCGTGCCCTGCTGGAGGAAGCGGGTCAGCGGCCCGTGAAGGCTGCGTGCAGCGTCGATCTCCGGATCGCTGCCCTCCTGGTAGGCACCGATGGCGATCAGGTCCTCGGCGTCCCGGTAGCGGGCCAGCGCGGCCCGCGCGCGATGGGCCAGCTGCCGGTGCGCGTCCGAGGTCACGTCGGGCATTACGCGGGAGACGCTGGCCAGCACGTCGATGGCCGGGTAGTGGGCGCGCTCGGCCAGGCGCCGGGACAGGGAGACGTGGCCGTCGAGGAGCGAGCGGGCCGCGTCGGCGACCGGCTCGTTGGGATCGTCGCCCTCGACCAGCACGGTGTAGAGACCGGTCACACTGCCGCCACCCGGCGAGGTGCCGGCCCGCTCCAGGAGCCGGGGCAGCGCGCTCCACACCGAAGGGGTGTAGCCCCGGGTGGTGGGTGGCTCGCCCGCGGCCAGACCGATCTCGCGAAGCGCCATGCAGAAGCGGGTGAGCGAGTCCATCATCAGCATCACGTGGCGGCCCCGGTCGCGAAAGTGCTCGGCCAGGGCCGTGGCCACGTGGGCCGCCCGCGCCCGCAGCAGGGGGGCCGCGTCGCTGGTGGCGACGACGACGACCGAGCGCTCGAGAGCCGACCCCAGGTCGCGCTCGAGGAACTCGCGCACCTCCCGGCGGCGCTCGCCCACCAGGG
>CAYYUT010000699.1:0-1676 GCA_964474935.1 uncultured Spirochaetales bacterium | reverse complement strand
GTGCCCTGATACTGTCCGCCCCGCAGGACCGAGATGCGGTCCGTGATCTTGAAGATCTCTTCCATCCGGTGAGAGATGTAGATGATGCCCACGCCATCGCGCTTGAGGTCCTCGATCACGTCAAAGAGTACCACCTTTTCAGCATCCGTCAGTGATGCGGTCGGTTCGTCAAAGATCACGGCTTTCGCGTCAACGGTCAGCGCACGCGCGATCTCGACCATCTGCTGATTGGCGATCGAAAGGTCGCCCACGCGTGTCTTTGCGTCGAAGCCCACGTTAAGCTTCTTCAGGATCGCGTTGGTTCGTTCGGTCAGCGTCGCCCAGTCCACACGGCCAAGGCTCTTGCGTGGCAACTCACCCAGGTAGATGTTCTCGGCCACGGTCAGTTCGGAAGCCAGGCTCAGTTCCTGGTGGATGAACATCACGCCCTTGGCCTTGGCTTCAAGCGGCCCGGACATGACGACCTTATCATCGCCCATGAAGATCGCGCCGCCGTCGGGCTGGTAAATTCCCCCCAGAACCTTCATCAGGGTCGACTTGCCGGCACCGTTTTCGCCCATGAGCGCGTGGACTTCCCCCGGCATGACCGAGAAGGACACGTCATCCAGCGCCCGCACGCCGGGAAAGGTCTTGACGATGTTGTCGAGGTGCAGAACAGGTTTCCGATCGGTCATACCTTCAACTCCTCTTTGCCTTTGACGTTTAGCTGCCGGTCAAGGAACAAAACAGCGATCAGGATCAGGCCGATCACAAGGTTCACCGTCGATGTATCGGCACCGATGTGGCCCAGACCTTTGCGCAAAAGCTGGATCGCGATCACACCGCCGAAGGTGCCGATCACGTTGCCCGCGCCGCCGATGATCTTGGTGCCGCCAAGCACAACCGCCGTGATGACCCACAATTCGTAGAGTTGCCCGTCATTGGGGTTCACCGACCCGGATTCAGAGTAGAAGACGACAGCCGACAGCGCCGCGAGAAAGCCGATGATCGCAAAATTGATCATCATGTGCGGTCCCACACGGATACCGGCATTCACCGCCGCCTCCCGGTTGTCGCCAATGGCATATGCGTTCCGGCCATGCACCGTCCGCGACATCAGGAACCAGATCGCGCCCGTCACGGCCAGAAGAAACCAGGTTGCGGTGTGAAGACCGAGGAACTGCGCCTCGGCAAAATCCACGAGCGTCCAGTTCAGATGACTTGTCGGATTTTCACCGTTGAACATGAAGACAATGCCGCGATAGCCCAACATCGCGCCAAGCGTCACGATGAAGGCGTCCACGCCGGTCTTCCAGACGATCAGCCCGTTCAGGGCGCCAAGCAGAGTGCCCACCGTCAGTGCAAGGAGCCACGCGACGGGGATTACCCAGTCGCCAAGCCCGGCAAAGATCGGCCAGGTCATGCTGTCGAGCAGGATTATCGCGGCGATGGCGAAGGTCGCGCCGACGCTGAGGTCGATATTGCCGTTCACCATCACGATCGTCATTCCCATCGCAATGATGCCGATCGGCGCGGACTGCTTCAGCAGAAGCAGCATGTTGTCGAAATCCATGAACGCCTGATCCGAGATCGACATGTAGGATCCCGCGACGGAGAAGAAGATCAACTCGAGGACAATGAAGCCCCAGATCGCTCCGTTCTTCAGAGCGCTGGATAGTTTTCCCGGTTGCATGGCT
>CAYYUT010000698.1:0-1677 GCA_964474935.1 uncultured Spirochaetales bacterium | reverse complement strand
GAAGCAGGCACTTCACGGGCGCAGCCTCTCCGATGGACAGCTCGAGCTCGTAGCCGGCCTCCGTTCGGGAGAGCTTCGGGCGCCCGTTCGCCACGACCTCCCCGGCCAGCAAGCCGTCCTCGGATCGGAAGGTCTCGGGAGACAGGGCCTCGGCCTCGTCGTAGAGCGCCCGCTCGATGTCCGGGTTGGTCGGCTGGTCGCCGATCGACGTGTCGATCTCGGGATACTTGTTGCTCGGGCCGACCGTGGCGCAGGCCGCGACGAGCGCGACGAGGACTGGGATCGTGCGCGTCATCAGAAGCTCACCGCCGATCGGTCCGTGGCGCGCAGCGCCTTCTTGGCGGCAGCTCTGGCCGTCTCCTGGGCGTCGGCGAGAAAGGGGCTCGCGTACTCCGCGGGCGTCTCGGGGGGACGCGGCTTGCGCTCCATCAGCCGGGCGAACGCCGGCTACTTTCGGAGCTCTTCGAGATCGGGGTCGGTCTGGAATCGCTTCGGGCTCTGGAACCCGGAGTCCACCGCCTCGCGCAGCGCTGCGAACGACTGCTCCCGGTCGCCGAGCCGGCCGTATGCCTTCGCGAGGTCGTAATGGGCGCGCCCGCGGGTCCGCCACTCGGTGGGCGCGGTCGCGCGCGCGATCGCGTTCTTGAAGGAGACGACGGCCTCCGCCATCCGGCCGGTCTTCAGGTAGGCGTACCCGAGGCGCAGGTGTACTTCCCCTCTCGATCCGGGCTCGGACGCGAGCGCGTCGAGGGCCTCGATCGCGTCGCCGAAGCGACCGGCGTCGATGAAGCGGCTGCCGCGCTCGAGCCGGGTCTCGGCGTTCGTGGGGTCGAGGTCGAGCGCCTCCCGGGTGATGCGGATGGCCTCGGCGTGCCGGTCGAGCTTCGCCAGCTCGTGGCCGATGCGGGTCATGACGAACGGCTGGTTCGGGACGGCGTCGAGATAGGCCTGGAAGGCCCCGAGCGCTTCCTTGTGGCGGCCGGAGACCGACAGCGCCTCGCCGAGGTACCCGCGCCCGAGCAGGAAGCCGGGGTTCTTCTTCACCGCCGTCTCGAGGGAGTCGATGGCCTGCTGCGTCGTGAAGTGCTTCGCGAGCACCCAGAAGCGGGCGATCTCGTAGTACGCCAGGAAGCCGGGGTGGTCCTTGATCCGCGTCAACCGCGCTTTCGCCGCCTCCGCGTCGCCCTCGAGCGCATCCACCATCGCGAGGCCGGCCTCCGCCTCGGCCAGCCCGGGCGCTCGCCGAAGCGCCGCGCGGCACCGGTTGCGGGCCTGCCGGAGCCGGACCGCGTTGAGGAGCGCCGGCTTGCGGATGCCCACGCTCTGCCCGTCGAGGATCCGGTAGCAGGTGCCGAGACGCGCAAGCGCCCCCGCGTCGCGGGAGGTGGGGCTCGGCGCGGTGTCGAGGGTGCGCTTGTTGCCGTCCGTCTGGTTGATGAGGGCCTTCGTGATGTGAGGGAGCACCTGGAGCGCCTTCGAGAGGTCTTCCCCGCTCACGGTCGCGGTCACCGTCCGACCGCTGGGCCGCTGACAGCACGAGCCGGATCTCCGCCTGTGGCGCCTCGACGACCTCGCCCTGCAAGGTCCAGCTCGCGCCCACATATTGCGCGTACGCCCGCCGCCGGCGCTCCGGGGTCCAGTCCTTCAGGAGCCCCGCGTGGTGGCGCAGGACGGCCT
>CAYYUT010000697.1:0-1682 GCA_964474935.1 uncultured Spirochaetales bacterium | reverse complement strand
GCCAGCGCCGGCTTCAGCATGTTGGCGGCATCGGCGGCGCCCTCGGCCGCGCCCGCCCCGACGATGGTGTGGAGCTCGTCGATGAAGAGCACGATCTCGCCCTGGGCCTCGCCGACCTCGCGGAGCACGGCCTTGAGCCGGTCTTCGAACTCGCCACGGTACTTGGTGCCCGCGATCAGGGCGCCGATGTCGAGGGCCACGACGCGCCGGTCCTTGAGCGATTCGGGCACGTCGCCCGCGACGATGCGCTGGGCGAGACCCTCGGCGATGGCCGTCTTGCCGACGCCGGGCTCGCCGATCAGGACCGGGTTGTTCTTGGTGCGGCGCGAGAGCACCTGCACCACCCGGCGAATCTCCTCGTCGCGACCGATCACCGGATCGAGCTTGCTCTTGCGTGCGACGTCGGTGAGATCGCGCCCGAACTTGGCGAGCGCCTGGTACTTCGATTCGGGGTCGGGGTCGGTCACGCGGGCGCCGCCCCGCACCGACTGCAGGGCCTTCAGCAGGGCGTCGCGGGTGGCACCCGCATGCCGGAGCAGATCGGCCGTGGGGTCCTGCTTCTCGGCGGCGATCGCGAGCAGCAGGTGCTCGGTCGAGACGTACTCGTCCTTCAGGGCATCGGCTTCGGTGAAGGCGGCCTCGATCACCCGCGAGAGCGCGGGCGACATGGTCGGCTGCGCCCCGCCCTGCACCTTCGGAAGCTGCTCGAGCAGCGCCTCACCCTTCCCCGAGAGCGAGTCGACCGATACCCCCAGCTTCTGGAGGATCGGGATCGCGATGCCCTCGGGCTGCGCGAGCAGCGCCTGCAGTAGATGCGCAGGCTGGATCTGACTGTGGCCGCGTCCCGAGGCCAGCGACTGGGCCTCGGCGAGCGCCTCCTGACTCTTGATCGTGAGCTTGTCGATTCTCATCGTACGAGAACGCTAAGCACCGATCCGGTCCTGGCAACTGCGGCCCGGATGGCAGCCCGGGCCCCGCGGGTGCGCTACTCGGAGGCGCGCTTCATCGCCACGAAGATGGTGGATTCGCCGCGGCGGATCAGCAGGAGCGCGGAATCGCCTCCCGCGAGCTTCTCCGACAAGTCGGACGCACTGTCCACGGGCTCCCGCTCCACCTCGAGGATGACGTCTCCCCGCCGCAGGTTCGCGTCGGCCGCCGGGCTCCCTCGCTCCACGGCGGTGATCACGACGCCGGTCTCCTCTTCGAGTCCGAGCTGCTCGGCGATCTCGGGCGTGAGCTCCTGGACCCGCAGGCCGTAGCGGGTGAGCCCCGAGACCTCGGGCGCTCCGCCCTCGGGGCTGGCCTCGGCGAGCTCCTTGTCCTCGAGCACCCCGATCGTCACGTCGAAGCGCTTCTTGCGTCCGTTGCGGAGCACCACCACCTCGACCTCCGAGCCCACCGGGGTGGCCGCGACGACGCGGGGCAGGTCCTCCATCGAATCGACGGCCGAGCCGTCGAACTCGACGATCACGTCGCCCCGTTCGATCCCCGATTCGACCTGACCAGAGGTGGCGTCGCCCCGTTCGACCCCCGGTTCGACCTAACCAGAGGTGGCGTCGCCCCGTTCGACCCCCGGTTCGACCTAACCAGAGGTTGCGACAAGAGCCGCGAGCACCAGGGCGGCAACCGCATCGCCCGCCCCCTTGGCGCGGAGCGCCAGCCGCGGGGTGGTCGCCAGCCAG
>CAYYUT010000696.1:0-1682 GCA_964474935.1 uncultured Spirochaetales bacterium | reverse complement strand
ACGGTGCCGAGCACGTGTTCCCGCGCGTGCCCCAGCAGCTACCACCCGAGACCGACGAGATCAAGCCGCACCCCTACGGCGTCGAGCTCGGAGTCCTGATGCAGATGTTCCGTGACACGAGCGCGCGCAACCTGAAGGGCTGCCTGCACCAGGACTTCTCGAGGGTGTCGACGCGGGTGGCCGAGGGGATCTGCAAGACGGCCAAGGTGGCTCCGTCGCGTCGCCCGCGCGAGGCCACCCGCGAGGAGAGCGAGCGCATCCACCAGGCGATCCAGGCCACGAAGCTGATGGCCCCGCCCACCGACTGCATCGCACCAATCGGCGAGGAGCTGATCGAGAAGGCCTTGCGCGCCGAGGTGAAGGCCGACTTCTACGCCGCGGTCACCCGCCGGCCGACGGTCTACCGGGGCAACCCCTTCCTCGTCGAGGTGGGGCTCGCCTACGGGGGCGACATGCCGGCCGACGACTCGATCACGCTCTTCCGCTACGCGAACCGGGTGCCGCTGCAGTACCAGCAGGGCGCCTGCGCCGTCACCAAGGCGGTCACCAGCACCGACTGGAAGGCCTACCAGATGCAGCACCCGCGCGGCGCCCTGCCCGTCGGTCCGCTGATCCTGATGGTCCACATCGCGAGCGTCTGGGTCCCGTACACCTCCGAGAGCAAAGAGGCGATCGCGCACTACCCCGAGATCATCAAGGAGATCCGTCTCGGGCTCCAGGAATGCGGACGGCGCGTGGCGACCCACATCCGCAAGCGGCGGCGCGAGGCCGACGAGGCCAAGAAGCTCGCCTACATCCAGAAGTACATCCCCCAGCTCGCGATCGGGGTCCAGCAGATCCTCGAACTCCCGGATCGCGATCGCGACGAGATCGTCGACCACCTGAGCGACGTGCTCGAACGGAGTCGCAAGCTCTAGCCATGGCTGCACGCAAGACCCCGACCCGGAAGCCCGCCGGCAAGAAGGCGGGCGCCCGCAAGACGAACGCCGCGAAGACCGACGGCGGCCAGGGGGACGGCCATCAGGGCGCCCAGAAGGCGGCGAGCGACATCCGCGCGCGCAACAAGAAGCTCGACGGGGTGGCGCTCGGGCTCATCAAGCAGACCGCGCGCGACGTCCAGGGCCACATCCTGAAGCGCCAGAAGCCCGACCTCTCGTTCCCGGTGCGGTCGCTCGGCAACGTCCTGTACTCGAAGGGCCAGGGCTACTTCTCGATCGGAAAGCAGCGGAAGGTGCGGACCCTCACGGTCAACACGGTGAAGGGTTTCGCGCAGACCCTGCGGATGATGGGACTGTCGAAGGAGATGATCGAGACCAACGACTTCGCCACCAAGCGAGACGCCTACTACCAGAGCAAGAACTGGGAGGACGCCCGCTTCGACGAGCAGACCGAGTCGGACGCCGTGATGGACGACATCGAGGCGCTCTTCTCGGTGCGGGGAACCTCTCGCGAGCAGCTGCGCTTCGTGCCGGACGAGCACGGCGGCGCGGTGGCGGGCCGGCTGACCGTCCTCGATCCGGACCGCGAGACCGGCGCCGTGGAGCGGATCGACTGCACGCGCTTCGGATCCGGCGCCTACTCGATCCCGTCGACCGTCGAGCACCTCTCCTTCGAGACCGACGCCAAGTTCATCCTCGCCATCGAGACCGGCGGCGTCTTCCAGCGCCTCCAGAGCCACAAGT
>CAYYUT010000695.1:0-1683 GCA_964474935.1 uncultured Spirochaetales bacterium | reverse complement strand
CGCCGCGGCGGCTCGCGGACCATCGCGAGCGTCGCGCGGAGGCCCGAGAGGTCCTGGGTGGGCTGGGCGCGGAAGCGGTCGAGCGCGTCCGCGAACGCGGTGTTGTACTCGAGATGCCGGACGTTGAGCTCCTGAAGCTCGGCGGCACGCGAGATCTCCCAGGCCCCGACCATCCCGATCAGCGCCGACGCGACGAAGAGCGCGTTGATGAAGAGCACACGACGGCGCACGAGCCGGCGGCTGCTCGCGCCGCGGTGCGTGCCGCGGCGGTCGAATCCACGGCTGCGATCGGCCACCGCGGGGGCCGGCGGCGATGCCTCGGACCTGTGTCCCATTCTGCTTCCATCGGCGGAGCCGGGCCCGGGCTGATGCCGAGAGCACGCGCAGGCTCCTTCGGCGGGTCGAGGTGGAATCGCTACGTAGGAGTGGCCAGCCCGCTGGGTTCCGGTCGGGCATCCTCCTGATACTCCGAGGGTCTCGCCCGCATCGGCCCAGCGTTGACGCCGGAAAGGCGCTGCCATAGTGTGGCGATCGGAGGCAGTCGTGAAATCGGTCCCCCATTCCATTGCGAGCCGACTCGTCGCTGTCGGCGTCGCCCTGGTGCTGCTCGGCCAGGTGGACGTGGGCCTCACGCATGCCCATGCCCCCGTGGGAAGCTCTTGCGGGGCCCCCGCGACCGCTTCGAACGGCCCCGACCGCGCCCACCGCACCGACGTCGCCGAGCCCAGCGGCAGGGCTCCTGCTGTCCAGTTCGGTCGTTGGGACGCGGGGGGCGGGCCGGCCCCGGCGCGGCCGTCCGGAGCTCCGTCCGACGATCACCAGCACGATCCAGCCGAATGCCACCTCTGCGCCGCGCTCGCGCTCGGGCGCGTCGCCGCCGTCGCCCACGATCCGCTCGGCGTCCACGTCGCACCGGACGTCCTCCTGTCGCTTCCTTGTCTCCTCGTGCCCCGGGTACCCGAGACCGACCACTGCGTGGCGCCGGCCCGCGCTCCTCCCTCGCTCCTCGTCTAGCCAGATCAGCCCGTTCTGGAATGCCGGGAATCGGTCCGTGTCGGACCGAGACCCACGACGCGTCGTCCGCGGCCTGCGGACGATGGAGACGGAGACGGAGATGCGTGAAGTCGCCGAGGCCCGAGCGCCGAGCCAGGCGCGCGTCCGAGCGGCGTCCGCCGCGAGGCACCTGGACCGACGGGGCCCGACCGCCACGAACGCGGTCCGGACGGCCGAGGAGGCGCTCGGATACGAACAGCAGCTGCGCCGGGTGGCGCGCCGGATCCTCGGCGACGAGGATCTCGTGGAGGACGCCGTCCAGGAGGCGCTCGTGGCCCTCTGGCAGAAGCCCGCGCCGCCCGAGGCGCAGCGCGGTTGGATGATCCGGACCGAGGTGCGGTCCAGACACGGGGACAGTCATCTGGGTCATGTCTTTCCCGATGGTCCGCGCGACCGCGGCGGTTTGCGGTACTGTATCAACTCGGCCGCGTTGCGGTTCATCCATCGCAACGACATGGAGGCCGAAGGCTATGGGCAATACATCGACCAAGTGGAGGACGTGACATGACGGAACGCGCAGTTCTGGCCGGCGGCTGCTTTTGGGGCATGCAGGACCTGATCCGCAAACGGCCCGGCGTTGTGAAAACGCGGGTCGGCTATACCGGCGGCGACGTGCCGAACGCCACCTAT
>CAYYUT010000694.1:0-1685 GCA_964474935.1 uncultured Spirochaetales bacterium | reverse complement strand
GCTCGGGCTCTGGGGCGACGAGGACTGGCTGGACGACTCTCTCTACGCCGGCTTCGCGGAGCTCGCTGGGCTCCTGGGCTCCGAGGCGCGCTGGATCCTGCTGGGACCCAGCGACTCGGACACGCTCCAGGGGCTCGTGCGCGCCGCCTGCTCGAGCAAGCGGCTCTCGGCGCTGATGGCGCGACCCGGACGCTTCTCCGTGTTCTCTCCGGTCGCCACCGTCGACGATCCGGCGCTGCTCGAGGGCAGCCCGTGTCGGAGCAGCCACGAGACCGTTCGCAGCTACTTCGCGGGCGTGACCGAGCCGCCGTTGCGTTTCGTGCGGACGATCCGTACCGATCGGGAGCTCGTCGAGCTGCTGGCGCGCGAGCTGCGGGAGGTCCGTGGGATCGGGTGTGTGGGCGACGATTGCGCGGGGCGCCCCGCCAAGGACCACGTGGTGGTCATCTCCGAGCGGGACACCCACTTCGGTCGAGAGCTGCCGCGGGCCCTGGCCCAGGCGCTCACCAGTGGCGTCGAGCTGCACCGGTTCACCTACCTGCGCGGCATCGACGGCTTGTCGCCCGGCGAGTCGGGCCCCGCGCCCCCCCCCGCCCCCCGGGCCGGGGCGGCCGCGGCGGCGACCGAGCAGGTCCGTCTGCCGTTCGGTCCCGGGCAGTACGACTACCTTCGCCGGCTGGCTGCCGAGGTGAGCGAGCTGCAGGAGCGCATCCGTCTCGAGCAGGGGTCGGCCATTCGTGCCGTGGCCGTCCTGGGTAGCGACGTCTACGACAAGCTCCTCATCCTCCGGGCGCTGCGGCCGGAGCTGCCGGGCGCGGTGTGGGTGACCACCGATCTGGACAGCACCTTCCTGCATCCTCGGGAGTTCCCCTGGGCCCGGAACCTGGTGGTGGCGACGTCGCACGAGACGGTACCGGGAGGCGACAGGGCCCCCGCCGATCCGGACAGACCGCTGGCGCTGCCGTTCCGCGACGGGTACCAGGCGGCGGTCTATCAGGCGACCCGGCTGGCGGTGGATCCCAGCTATGGTCCAGGATGCGAGGCCGATCCGGCCTGCCTGGCGGACTCCGACGACCTGCGAGGCTGGCTGCCCGCGGCGCGCCTGTTCGAGGTGGGTCGAGAGAAGGCGGTTCGGTTGTGGATGCCCGACGAGCGGCCAGACGTCTCGGAGGGTTGCGCCAGGTGGCTCGGCGCGGGGGCGAGCGGGCTCTGCCACGCCTATCGGGTGGGTACGCTCCACCTCGTGGTGGGCGCCGGGTTCGTGCTGCTGCTCGGAGCCCTGTTCGTGTGGGTGGTCCTGCCCGACGCGCGATGCGCGCCCTTGATCCCGGCGGGGGCTGCGGTGGTGCTCCCGGTTCTCCTTGCCATCGCGGCCGCGTCCGTCACGTCGCCGCATAGAACAAAGTCGGATAAGAAAACGCTGGGCAGTGCGAGCTCTTCCACCGCGACGCCAAGCCGGCCGGACGCGGACCCATCTTCGAGATCGAGCTCAACCCGCCCGTCGCTCCAACGGACGCGAAAATCTCCCCGCTGGAGCTCGGCCGGGGTCAATTCGATGCGAACGCGACCATCCTCCGTGAAAACCCCTTCAAGCTCCGCCTCGCCGCGCAGCACACCAGCATCCGTGTCTATAAAGAACCGGCCGGCGACGATCTCGAGGGCGGGAATAGCGCCGCTGGCGCCCT
>CAYYUT010000693.1:0-1687 GCA_964474935.1 uncultured Spirochaetales bacterium | reverse complement strand
ACGGCGTACTCGCTCACCTCGACGGAGCCCGTCTCGGCGACGCGGCCCACGTCGTTGCGCCCGAGGTCGACGAGCATCACGTGCTCGGCGAGCTCCTTCTCGTCCGCCAGCAGCTCCTGCTCGAGGGCCAGGTCCTCTTCGGGAGTCTCGCCCCGCCGGCGGGTGCCGGCGATCGGCCGGTAGTCGATGCGTCCGTCCTCGAGGCGCACCAGCATCTCGGGCGAGGCACCGATCAGGACGGGTCCCTCGCAGCGCAGGAAGAAGAGATACGGGCTCGGGTTCACGCGGCGCAGCTGGCGGTAGATCAGGAACGGATCCACCTGGAGCGGCATCGAGAGTCGTTGCGACAGCACCACCTGGAAGATGTCGCCGGCCTCGATGTAGTCCTTCGCCCGCTTCACGTTCTCGTGGGACGGCGCGCGGGGGTGGCGGCGCGACACGGCCAGCGCGGGTCGTACCGGGGCGCTGGAGGGGGCGCGCGCGAGCGGCTCACGCAGGCGTCGCACGGTCGCGTCCACCGCGGCCACGGCTTCTCGGTAGAGTGCCCGCAGGTCGTCGCCGGGGGACACTTCCACGTGTCGGACCACGGAGGCGGCATGGGTCACGTTGTCGTAGACGACCACGGTCTCGGGGAACACGAACCAGAGGTCGGGTAGTCCCAGCTCGTCGGGGTTCGAGTCGGGGATGTCCTCCACGAAGCGCACCCAGTCGTAGCCGACAAGCCCCACGGCGCCTCCCAGGAACCGGGGAAGCGACAGATCGCTCGGCGTGGCCGGCTCGATCCGGGCGAGCTTCTCGCGCAGGAACTCGAGCGGGTCGCCGTCGGCTTCGATGGTCTCGGTCCCGGCATCGGTGACCCATTCCACCTTCCGTCCCACGGCCCGGAAGACCGCACGCGCACCGGAGCCGAGAAAGCTGTAGCGGCCCCAATGGTCTCCGCCGGTCACCGACTCGAACAGGAAGGCCGTTCGGCCGTCGTCGAGACGGCGGAACAGAGAGAGCGGGGTGTCGAGGTCGGCGAAGATCTCGCGCACCACGGGCACCAGGTTGCCCTCGGATGCGAGCTTCACGAACTCGTCGGCGGAAGGACGGAGCACCCTCGTCTCGAATCGGGGATGGCGCGTCGCGCGAGAGGCCGGCAACACCGTCTGGGTTCTCGATGCGACCCGAACCGGCGTGGCGAACAGCCCCGAGGACTCCCCGCGAATGGAGAAAATCGATCGATCTCGCGGGTTTATCAGAGCTCTGCGTCGGCGTCAAGCGGATCGCCGCGGTCCCGCCGACGGCGTCCGCCGCTGAAGGGGCGCATCGGATCCTGGTCGCCCAAACCGAGCAGGGTGTACCGGAAGCCGAAGTCGAGACCGCCGAGCGCCCGGTTCTGGCGGGCCTCGAGACGCACCGCCCAACAGCTGCAACGCGAGGTGTACTCGATCCCGCCGAGGTTCTGGAGGAAGAACTGGTCCTCGAACGTGTAGACCATCTGATAGGTCAGGGCCCAGTTGGGATTGATCGCCCAGCGCATGTTCAGGGCGAGCTGGTTGACGCGCGCGAATCCCGACTCGAACTCGTCGAAGCGGTCGCCGTCGAACGATTCGAAGAAGAGCGGGATCGTCCGGAGGTAGCGGTACCGGAGCTGGAAGTCGCTCCCCGCCAGCCCACGATACCCGAAGGTAGCAGCGGCCTCGTC
>CAYYUT010000692.1:0-1691 GCA_964474935.1 uncultured Spirochaetales bacterium | reverse complement strand
GCCGTCGATCAGCGGGTAGCGGAGCGAGAAGTCATGGGCCATGCGCACCAGCGCGTCGTAGACCGCGGTGTCGCCGTGGGGGTGGTAGTGCTTGAGCACCTCGCCCACGACGCCGGCCGACTTCGAGTAGCCGCGCGAGGAGAGCAGGCCTTCCTGCTGCATCGCGTAGAGGATGCGGCGATGGACCGGCTTCAGACCGTCGCGCACGTCGGGCAGCGCGCGACTGATGATCACCGACATCGAGTAGTCGAGGAAGGAGCGCCGGACCTCGTCCTCGATGTTCACCGGGAGCTCGGAGGGCGGGCTGGCGCCGGGCGGCCCCGAGCCGGCGGCGCCGCCATTGCCGGCGCCACCGTTGCCTCCCGCGGCAGGAGTCTCGTCGGGCGGGGCGCCCTCGGGCGGGGCTTCCTGGCTCTCTTCCTCGGACACGATGACGCTCCTAGATGTCCAGGTTCTGGACGTCGAGGGCGTTGCGTTCGATGAAGTCGCGACGCGGCTCCACCTCGTCGCCCATCAGGGTGGTGAAGACGAGATCGGCCTCGACCGCGTCCTCGACCTTCACCTGGAGCAGGGTGCGCGCGCTCGGGTCCATCGTCGTTTCGAAGAGCTGCGAGGGATTCATCTCGCCGAGGCCCTTGTAGCGCTGCACCGAGAGTCCCTTCTCGCCGACGGCGAGGACCTTCAGGAGCAGGGCGAGTGGGCTGTGGAGGGTCTCGGGCTCCTCGTTGCCGGCGGCGAGGACGTAGGGCCCAGGGCTCACCTCCGAGATCCGTCCCACGAGATCGAGGAGCCGCTGGAATTCGGGCGAGCGCAGGAAGAACGAGTCGAACCTGGTGCGGAAGGCGACTCCGGCCCGCCGGGTGGTGGCGACCAGCCGATGTCCGTCGTGGTCGTCGTCGGGCTCGGTGCGCCACTCGACGGGCCCCGCGTCGGGGTGATGCAGATCGAGGCTCGTCTGGACCCGTTCCGCCACCTCGCCGGCGAGGCGCGAGGCGTCGCCGAGGTCGGACTCGCGCGGAACGCCGGCCCAGAGGGCGGCATCGACCACACGCTCGTCGAGGCGACGACGGGCCATCCGGGCCAGCAGGTCCTTGGCCTCGGCGACCTGGGTGAGCAGGAGACGCAGACTCGGCTCGTCGAGGGTCGCCTCGCTGCCCTCGACCCGCACCGTGACGTGGGTCATCGCGAGGTCGAGCAGGTAACTCTGGAGCTCGCGCTCGTCCTTCACGAAGCGTTCGGCCCGTCCCTTCTTCACCTTGAAGAGGGGAGGCTGGGCGATGTAGACGAAGCCGCGCTCGATCAGCGGACGCATCTGGCGGTAGAAGAAGGTGAGCAGGAGTGTGCGGATGTGGCTCCCGTCGACGTCGGCATCGGTCATGATCACGATCTTGTGATAGCGGGCCTTGTCGACATCGAAGTCGGGCCCGATCCCGCAACCGATCGCCGAGATCAGGGCCTGGATCTCCTGGCTCGAGAGCATCCGATCGAGCCGCGCTCGCTCGACGTTCAGGATCTTGCCCTTGATCGGAAGGATCGCCTGGATCTCTCGCATGCGGCCCTGCTTGGCCGAGCCACCGGCCGATTCGCCCTCGACGATGTAAATCTCGCTCTTCGCCGGGTCGCGTTCCTGGCAGTCGGCGAGCTTGCCCGGGAGACTGTGGTCGCCGAGGGCCCCCTTGCGACGGGCCAGC
>CAYYUT010000691.1:0-1707 GCA_964474935.1 uncultured Spirochaetales bacterium | reverse complement strand
TGGTGCGCGGCTTCTCGAAGTAGACCCGCATCAGGACGAGCAGCTCGTCGCGGAAGCGGGGCGCGAGCTCGGCCAGGCGCCGGGCGTAGTCGAGCGCGGCGGCCGGATCGTGGACCGAGCACGGTCCCACGACCACCAGGAGCCGGTCGTCCTCGCCCGAGAGGATGCGCGCGATCTGGCTCCGGCTCTCCCAGACGAGCGTCGAGGCCGCGTCGTCGACCGGAAGCTCCTCCATCAGGATCGCCGGCGGGATCAGCGGGCGCAGGTTGTCGATGCGAAGGTCGTCGGTGCGATGGAACAAGGTCGGCTTCTCCGTCTCCGTGCCGCGGGCTGCGGATCGGGAGTCTAACCCAGGCCGGGTCGGCCTCGATCTGGAGCGGGGCGGGCGCCGGTCCGGCGGGGCCGCTTCAGTGCCGGGCGGGGCGGGCTCCCACGAGCATTTCCACTGCGTCGGCGAGCCCATCCGTCGACAGATGCACCATCGGGAAGATCTTCTGGATCAGCCGGACGCTGTGGTAGCGGTCCCAGCTGTCGGGCTCGCTCGGATTCAGCCAGACGCAGCGGTCGAAGTGTTCGGCGATCCGGTGCAGCCAGGCGATTCCGGTGGTCTCGGCCTCCATGCGCGGGTCGATGTTGCCGTACTCCTGCAGCAGCTCCGCCGGGTGCATGGCGGCGTCGCCCACCAGCATCACCTTCCAGCGCGCGTCGAGAGTCCGCAGCACGTCGCCTGTCGCGACCGCCTCGCGGCGCAGCAGGCGCGCGTTGGTGCCGAGCAGCTCGTAGGGGCAGTTGTGGAAGTAGTAGGCCCGGAAGTCGCGCAGTCCGCGTTCTTCGTGGAGCGCCGTCAGGAGCCGGCTCACCGGCTCGTAGAAGGGGTCCATGGTGCCGCCGACGTCCATCAGCAGGAGCAGCCGGACGTCGTTGCGGCGCTCGGGGCGGAACACGAGCTCGATCTCACCGGCGTTGCGGCAGGTCTCGTCGATCGTCTCGTCGATGTCGAGCTCGCTCGCGGGTCCGGTGCGCGTGAGCTGTCGTAGCCGCCGCAGGGCGACCTTCGTCTGACGCACGTCGAGGGTGCGATCGGTCCGGTAGTCGCGGTAGCGCCGCTCCTCCACCACCTTCATCGCCGAGCGTCGCCGGCCCGGTCCGCCGACCCGGATGCCGGTGGGATGCTCGCCCCCGTGTCCGAAGGGCGAGTGGCCTCCGGTGCCCACCCATTTGCCGCCCCCGTCGTGACGCTCGGTCTGCTCGGCGAGGCGCTCGAGGAAACGCCGTACCACCTCGTCGCTGCGCAGATGCTCGAGCATGGCGCGCTGCTCGTCGGTGAGGCCCTCGAAGTTCTTCGGATCCTCGAGCCACTCGAGCAGCTCTTCCTCGATGTCGAGCTCGCCTTCGACGCCATGGAAGACGCGGAGGAAGGCCCGGTCGAAGGCGTCGAAGAAGGTCTCGCTCTTCACCAGGCAGGCCCGCGCCAGATTGTAGAAGCGCTCGATGCTCGAGCCGTGCAGCCCCTTGCCGAGGCCATCGACGAAGGCGAGCCACTCGTGGATGCCCACGGGTACGCCTTCGGCACGGAGCTGGTAGAAGAACTCGAGGAACATGCCGCGGTCCGGCTAGTTGTTGTAGCGGGGCCCGCGCTCCTTCCAGTCGCTCGGGTAGCGGCAACCGCGCTCCTGGAACTGATCGAGCGCCTCGACGTCGCGCTCG
>CAYYUT010000690.1:0-1717 GCA_964474935.1 uncultured Spirochaetales bacterium | reverse complement strand
GAAACGTCTTGACGATCGCTAGGTCTGACTGGACCACGGCAGATTTGATGAATGTGCCGCCGACATCGATGCCAAGAATCACAGCTTTTAGGAGAGAACGAGCTTCAGTCGTTCGAGCACACGCTGTCGATTCAGCGGCGAAGGATGGGCTTGACGCCGTACTCGACGATGGCCTGCTTTCCACGGATGCGGAGCTCCTTCTCGACCTCGATCTCGACGGGAAGGCCATGGGTGTCCCATCCGGCGATCCGGGGGACGTCGAAGCCGCGCATCGAGCGGTAGCGCGGGAAGAGGTCCTTCATCACGCGGGTGAGGGCGTGCCCGTTGTGGGGCATACCGTTGGCCGTGGGCGGTCCCTCGTAGAAGACGAAGCGAGGGCCGCCCGCTCGCTTCTCGAGCGTCTTCCGGAAGACGTCGTGCTCTCGCCAGAACCCACGAATGCGTCGTTCGGCCTCGGGGAAGCTCGTGACGGGCGCGACTCGGGTGAACACCGGCTGGCTCATGGGGCGCATAAGCTACCATCGATTCACAGGAAGAGGAGAAGTGGCGATGGACTACTACGGCGCGACGATGCGTCTCTATCTCGAGAAGCTCGTGGACTGGGAGGAGCTCCTCTCGCTGCTCCGACCGGAGCCCGTCGACGGCGATGCCGAGATCGGCGCCTATCAGACCGTGCTCGAGACGACCGCGCAGGTGGCCCGATCCTTCGAGGAGAGCGCCCGTAAGCACTGGGAGGACGAAGCGGAGCTCGTCCCCGAGGACGGGGGCGCGCAGCCTCCGGCCCACATCCGCGAGGCCTACGACGTGCTCCGCGAGAACGGCTTGCTCTGCCTGGCGATCGACGAGAAGTATGGCGGCCCTGGCCTGCCTCTGCTGCTGAACTCGATGTACCTCGAGATGATCTCGCGGGCCGACACGAGTCTCATGACCGTGGTGGGCCTCCAGGCGGGTGCAGCCGGTGACGTCGAAGCCTATGGAAGCGAAGAGGTGAAGCAACAGATCCTGCCGCGCATGACCTCGGGCGAATGGCAGGGGTGCATGGACCTCACCGAGCCGCAGGCGGGCAGCGACCTGGGCCGCATCTCGACCCGTGCGGTCGAGCAGCCCGATGGTCGCATCCTGGTCTCGGGCCAGAAGATCTACATCACCAACGGCGGAGGCGAGGTGCACCTGGTCCTCGCCCGCGACGACGATACCTACGAGGCCTCGAAGGGCTCGACCCAGGGCCTGTCGCTGGTGCTGGTGCGACGCCACAAGGAGGATGGCAGCCAGAACGGCGTGCGCGTGACGCGCCTCGAGAAGAAGCTCGGCATCCACGGCTCACCCACCTGCGAGGTCGTGTTGGACGACGCCGAGGGGGTCCGGCTGGGCGCGAAGGGACGCGGGTTCCGGGCCATGCTCGACCTGATGAACAACGCGCGTCTCGGGGTGGCCGCGCAATCGCTGGGAGTCGCCGAGGCCGCTTTCGAAGACGCCTACGACTATGCGCAGCAACGCGAGCAGTTCGGCGTCCCGATCATCCAGCAGGCGCTCGTCGCCGAGATGATCTCGAAGATGCGAGTCAACATCGAAGCCGCCCGCGCTCTGCTCTACCGGGCCGTCGAGATCCAAGACCGCAACATCGCGCGCGAGAAGGCGCTCGAGCGAGGCGGTCTCGACGACGCCGAACGCATCCGGATCGAGGTCGATCTCGAGCGCGAGACGGCACGCGTGCGCC
>CAYYUT010000689.1:0-1718 GCA_964474935.1 uncultured Spirochaetales bacterium | reverse complement strand
CGCGGACGACACCCTGGTGATCTACACGTCCGACATCTGCATGATGTGGGGCGAGCATCGCCGCATCGACATGAACTGGCCGTACGAGGAGTCGATCCGCATTCCCATGATCGCGCGATTTCCCGGACGCGTGCCCACCGGTCAGCGGTCCGAGGCCCTCGTGCTCAATGTCGACGTAGCACCGACCCTCCTCGAGGTCGGCGGGGTGCCGGTGCCCGAGACGATGGAGGGCACCAGCCTCGTGCCCTGGCTCCAGAAGCCCACGCGCCCCGGTCGTGACGCCTTTCTCATGGAATACTTCAAGGACTTCCCCTACAACATTCCGACCTACCACGGCGTGCGCACGCCCACTCACAAGCTCGTCGAGTACGAGGGCGGTCTGCCCGACCTTCTCTTCGACCTGACGTCCGACCGCAACGAGAACCACAACCTCTACGGCAAGGACGAGGCCGCCGCGATCCAAGCCGAGTTGACCTCGCGCCTGTCGGCCCTGAAGTCCGCCTTCGGACTGTGACGCTCACCGGGCCCCGGAGACGCCAGACGGGCCGTCCCGTCGCCGTGCTGCGCTTGCCGACCTCGCAATCACGCGCGAGGACCCATTGGACGCGAGGAGGATGCATGTACGGCTGGCTTGGCTCGCTGACGCTCTTCACCCAGGGCTGCATCGACGTCGGCGTACTTCAGACGGTGGGCTCCCACGGAGGGAGTCCCCGTCCCGCGGGCGTGCGGGAGGTGGAAGGCTCTCTGTGGGTTCCCGAGGTCAACGATGACGCGGTCTACGTGGTCGACCCGGACTCCGGGGCGGCCCGCTCGGTGCCGGGCCTCCCCGGCAAGACACACGACATCGCCTTCGACGGCACGCACCTCTGGCTGTCGACGCTCTGGGAAGACCCGTCGCTGCTGCAACGCTTCGACCTGGACGGCAACCTCGATCGCACGTTCCGGCTGCCGCCCGAGCTCGCGTTTCCCACCGCATTCGCCTACGACGCGACGCGCGATGGTTTGTGGGTGGTCAACTCCAACGGCGAGCCCAGCCGGATGTGGCTCCTCGACGCCACATCGGGGAACATCGTCGAGGATTGGCCACTTCCCGAGGACATCTGGGTGCCCTACGGCCTCGACGTCTCCCCGGAGGGAGACCGCCTGTGGTTGGCGCACGAACGCCACCTGCTCGAGATCTCCATCGCCGACCGGACCGTCCTCGACGCGACGCGGGTGGCGCCTCCGAACGCCTTGCTGGTCGGCCTCGACCAGGTCGCGCCCGACGAGTTCTGGCTCGTCTATGGCAACGTCTTGAGGTCTCGCATGGTTCGCAAGCGGGTGCGCCGATGAGGCCGCGTCACCGCGGCATCACGGGCTCCTCGATGGCGAGGGGCTCGAGGGACAGCCGCGGTTGCTCGAGCCCCGCGGGCGGACCGTCGAACCACCGCTGCCGGGTCTACGACCCGTAGCCGCCTTGCAGGTTCGCCACATGGGCATCGGTCCAGTCGCGCTCGATCTCCACCAGGACCTCGCGTACGCAGGAGCCCTCGTCGGGGCACGCCTGCCACAGGTCGGAGAGGATGGTGCCCCCGAAGACCCGCACCCGCTCGGGATCGGTCACGAGCACGTCGTTGTCGATGTAGACGACGCGGACGGTGTCGGTGTCGCGACCCACCCGATCCGACAGAGCATCGCCGGTGACCAAATCGCCGCGGCTCCACACAACTCGCAGAGCC
>CAYYUT010000688.1:0-1718 GCA_964474935.1 uncultured Spirochaetales bacterium | reverse complement strand
GAGGGCCTCGAAGATCGCGTCCCGCGAGCGCTCGACGGACCACACCCCCACCAACCCCCCCGGGTTCACGCCGTCCGCGGTCACTCCGAGATCGGCCTCGTCTTGCTCGGTGGCCCCGAGGTGTCCGCGGAAGTCTCGCTCGTCGGTGGCGCCGGGCGTCCCGTTGTGGGTATCGGTGCTGCCGATGACGCCGAGCCGAAGGGGGTTGGCGCCGATGTCCTGCCAGGTGCGAAGGCCGAGCTGCAGCGCACCCCGGAGATAGTCGCGGCGCGTGGGGAAAGGGATGACGGGGTTCTCGAAGCTGAAGTCACCCAACAGCTCGTACTCACACACGGGGTCTTCGCTGAAGCTGCGGCGCTCGTCCTCCTTGTAGTAGCACTCGCTCACCCCCTTGTGCTGGGTGATCTCCATCAGGGGTTCGAGCCGAGCGCGGCGCTCCGCAGCCTCGATCTTCTCCTGGTCGCTCATGCCGACGCCGAAATCGACCGCGAACGCGTTCCCGCGGCTCGCGTTCGAGTTGTGTGGGATGGTCAGGACCTCGCAGCGCCCGTCCGCGCTCCCCTCCGTGCACTGAGCATCGAGCGCCTGCCGCAAGGACTCCGGCTCGGTCTCGTCGAAGTAGCTGATCGGGGTGGTGAGCACGTCGTCGTTTCTGAAGATGACGTTGCGGTGGAGGGTCGCGGTGCGCGGCGAGCCGGTCCACTCGTAGCCGACGAAGGCGGCGAACTCACAGGTGCGCTCGGCGTCGTTGTACATGGCCGCCGCGCGCTTGATGTCCTCCCAGGGCCCGACCGCGGCCTCGCGGCATCGCTCGCCGCCCACCCCGCAGACCCTCTGAATGCGCACCGGGACCGGCTCGGCGAGGGGCACCGCGAAGGTGGCCACGGCGGCAGCGCCGTCCTCGCGCACCCTCCGGCAGGGCTCCGAGTTGTAGCCCTGTGCGCTGGGATCGTCGGTACATATGACCGTTTCGCCGAGGTACTCGGAGTGGTCGGTCACGGCCGCGAAGTCGAGCGGCTCGCGGAGGCTGAGCCCGATCGAGCCTTCCCCGTCTTCGTTCAGCCGGCCGATGCGAACCGTGGCACCCCGCGCGAAAGCGTAGGCGTCGAAGGGATCGTTGCGCGTCTCGTGGGCGTAGGCGTCGAACGAGTACGACGTGTGCACGTGGAAGTCGCCGAAGTAGGCCCGGCGCAGCGGGTACCGCTCGTCGCAAGGCTCCTGGCGCTGGGTGTAGCGCACCAGCGGGTTCGGATCGCCTGCGTCGGCGCCGCTCCCCGCGTCGAGCTCGACGCCGGCGTCAGGCCGAGCGCGGGCCGGATCGTCGTCCGCGCATCCCGCTACTGCAATCAAGATTGTCGCCGCCAGTGCGGCCATGAAATGAAGTCTCACGGTGTCTTCTCTTCTCTTGGGTCTCGGGTCACGAGACCAACGTGGTCACGCGGTCGAAGACCCACGCGGCGGCGATCGCGCCCATCGCATGGGGGGCGAGGCGGAGTAGCGGGCGGGGCTTCGGTAACAACGAGGTCAGTCGGGCCAGCCCCAGCACGAGGGCGATCACGCCCAGCTGCGCGGCTTCGATCCCGACGTTGAAAGACGCCAAGGCCCAGGCCACCCGGCCGGCGGGGAGCCCGAGCTCGCCGAGCGCCCCCGCGAACCCGAGGCCGTGCAGGCGGCCGCAGCCCCCCGCCGCGAGCCACGGCGCGCGGGCGGACAGCGCG
>CAYYUT010000687.1:0-1725 GCA_964474935.1 uncultured Spirochaetales bacterium | reverse complement strand
AAGAAGCCGAACATGCCGCCGAGGCAGGCGCCGGCGAACTCGACCCCGTGCTCGGCCGCCAGCGCCTCCAATCCGTCCACCAGCTGGCGCGCGCGGGTCTCGAGCAGCCCGTAGATGCGGGGCTCGTCGAGGCGGCGCAGGGTCTCGAGTCCGGCCGCCATCGCCAGCGGATTCCCCGACAGGGTGCCTGCTTGATAGACCGGACCTGCGGGCGCGAGCAGCTCCATCAGATCGCGACGGCCCCCATAGGCGGCAGCCGGCAAGCCTCCGCCCACCACCTTGCCGAGACAGGTGAGGTCGGGCCGGATGTCGAATCGCACCTGTGCCCCGCCCCAGGCCACGCGGAAGCCCGTCATCACCTCGTCGAAGACCAGCAGGGCCCCGTGGCGTTCAGTGGTCTCGCGGAGTGTCTCGAGGAACCCGGGCTCCGGCGGCACGAAGCCCATGTTCCCCGCCACCGGCTCCACGAGGACCGCAGCGATCTCGTCGCCCCAGCGGTCGAAGGCCGAGGCCACGGCCGCCGGGTCGTTGTAGGGAACCACGATGGTGAGCTCGGTGAAGGCTTCGGGGATGCCCGGCGATCCCGGGATGCCGAGCGTGGCGACGCCGCTCCCGGCGCCGCCCAGGAGCGAGTCGACGTGGCCGTGGTAGCAGCCGTCGAACTTGAGGATGCGGGAGCGCCCGGTCGCGGCCCGCGCGAGCCGGATCGCGGACATGGTCGCTTCGGTCCCCGAGCTCACCATCCGCACCATCTCGATCGACGGGATCGCGTCGCAGACGGCTTCGGCGAGCTCCACCTCGAGCTCGGTCGGGGCGCCGAAGCTGGTGCCCCGCGCAGCGGCCGCCCGCACGGCGCGCAACACGGCGGCATTCGCATGTCCCAGGATCAGCGGACCCCATGAGCCGACGTAGTCGATGTATTCGTTGTCGTCGCTGTCCCAGACGCGGCAGCCGCGGCCGCGCGTCAGGAAGCGGGCGGTGCCGCCCACCGATCCGAAGGCCCGCACGGGGCTGTTGACGCCGCCCGGAATGCGTTGCCGGGCGCGCTCCATCAATGCGCTCGAGCGTTCCGTCTCCATGGCTTGGAGACTAGCCCGTCAGTCCGACTCGGAGGGGGTGGCCGGCTCGGCGGGCGGCGCACCCTCGTCGCCCGGGGTGGCCTCGGTCGGGTCCTGCTCGGCGAGGCGCGCGAGCGCCACGATCTCCTCGTTCTCGCCGAGGTCCATGACCCGCACGCCCTGGGTCGCACGGCCCATGGTCGAGATGCCACTCACGCGACAACGGAGCACCTTGCCGCCGTTCGTGATCATCATCACCTCGTCGCCCTCGACCACCTGGGTCGCCCCGATCACCGGCCCGTTCCGATCGGTCGTCCGGATGGTGATGATCCCCTGTCCGCCGCGCCTCTGGACCCGGTAGTCCTCGAGCGGCGTCCGCTTGCCGTAGCCGTTGGCGGTGACCGTCAGGATGTTCGCTCCCGGAGCCAGGATCTCGAGCCCGACCACTTCGTCGTCCGAGGACAGCGAGATCCCGCGAACGCCGGTCGCCGTGCGTCCCATCGGACGGGCCTGGGCCTCGTCGAAGCGGATCGACTTGCCCGACTTCGTCACGATCAACACTTCCTGGCCACCGGTTGTTCGCCGGGCCGCGATCACTTCGTCCTCACCGTCGAGATTGATCTCGATGATCCCGCCGCGGCGCGGATTCGAATAGGCATCGAGCTTG
>CAYYUT010000686.1:0-1730 GCA_964474935.1 uncultured Spirochaetales bacterium | reverse complement strand
GCCCCTGCTCGCCCTCCGCGTCGCGGGCGGGCAGGATGGCGTGGCGTCCGAGGACGTCGAGCCAGCCGTTGAGCTGGCGGAAGAGCAGCAGCTCGGAGTGGACGCGCCGGCGGGCGTTGCGGGCGAGGGTGGACCGCAGGTCCGGGTCGGCGAGCATCTTGTCGATGCGCTTGGCGATCTCGTCGGGGTCCTCGGGGTCGTGGACGATCAGCCCGTCGATCCCGGCTCGGATCTGGTGGCGCAGACCGCAGGCGTTGGAGCCGACCACGGGGACGCGCTTCCACATGGCCTCGGTGGCCGTCAGGCCGAACCCCTCGCGGAGCGAGTTCTGCACCACGAGCGTCGAGCAGCGCTGCAGGGCGTTGACCATCAGCGCGTTCTCCTTGCGCGACGCCATCGGCAGGGTGAGCACGATCACGTCGCGCCGGAGCTCATCGGGCAGGTCGCGGTAGCGCTCGACGAGCTGCTCGAGCACGCCGAGGGCCTCCGGGTCGTCGGCGACCGAGTCGGGGTCGGGCCCGGCGAGGACCAGGCGGAGGATGCGCAGGCGGCGCCGGTGCTCCTCGCTCGCGTCGTCGCGCGACATCCGCTTGAGCCGGACGAAGCCCTCGAGCAGCGGCTCGAAGCCCTTGAGCCGGTCCCAGCGCGAGATCTGGGTGATGACCGGGCGGTAGATCAGCCCCATCTGCTCGTGGTCCACCGCCTCGCCCCAGTCCCCGCCGTCCGGGGCCAGACGCTGGGCCTGGGGCGCGAACGGCGGGGTGACGATCGGCTGCTCCTCGCGCTTGAGCCCGGCGTTGCACATGACGCCGACGAGCTCGTGCGGCGAGAGGTCGCGATTCTTCGGCCCGAGCGGGTCGATCGCGGGCATGATGATCGACGTCCGCCCGGCGACGTACGACGGGAGGTACTCCGGCGTCGAGAAGACGGTGTGGGCGTACGCGCGCACGAACGGCTCGAGGAACCGCCACACGACCCGCGTCGCCTTCGGGCGCTCGTCCAGGCCGATGTGGCACCGCCAGATCGCCCGCAGGCCGAGCGACTCCTTGACCATCGCTCCCATCGCCAGCGGCTGCGGGTCGTGCACCACCAGCACGTCCTCGGGGCGCAGCCGCGACTCGATCTCGCCGGCCAGCTCGCGGCTGACCGACTCGTACAGCTCCCGGTCGTCGCCGGTCAGCTCCGGGTCGCCCTGGCCGTGGATCAGGTTGTGGATCCGCTTGGTCAGGACGAAGAAGTCGGGCGTCTCCGTGCCGATGACCAGCCAGCGGGCCCGGACGCCGAGCTGGGTGAGCAGCCCGATCATGCGCGGGAGCATCTCCGCGACCCCCCCGCCCGCGGCCGTCGAGTTGACCATCACCACCGAGCGGTCCCGCAGCCCGGGCGCGACACGGGCCGCGGTCGCCTGCAGCTCGAGCACCGCGCCGGTCAGGGCCGGATCGACGGCGTAGTCCTCCAGACGCACGCTGTGGTCAACGGGGATCTCTTCGATCACGGACGGGCCTCCCTCGCGGCCCACAAGCCTACCCGGACCCCTCCCGCCCGGGCAGGGCCCGCTCGGACTCGCTGGCGAGGTTGTACGCCAGCGTCACGCCGATCGCGACCAGCCCGCCCGCCAGCCCGAGCCCGGGGCGTACGAACTCGGGCGACGCGATCGCCAGGCGCAGGAGGATCGCCGCGAACGCGAAGCCGAAGTTGCGGAAGATCACCGTCTGGATGTCCGTGAAGCC
>CAYYUT010000685.1:0-1735 GCA_964474935.1 uncultured Spirochaetales bacterium | reverse complement strand
TCTTCATCGATCCCGACGAGTGCATCAACTGCGGCGTCTGCGAGCCGGAGTGCCCGTGGGAGGCCATCTTCGAGGACGAGCAGGTGCCCGATGTCTTCACGGATGACGTCGCCCTGAATGCGAAGATCGTGGACGTCGCCGACCAGCGGGCGGTTCCCGAGAAGATCGACAAGGAGCGCCCGTCGCCGGAGCAGATCCAGACCAACAAGGAGAAGTGGGGCTTCTCCGGCTAGGTCCGCGGGTCGCGGCCCGCCGGTCGGCCATGGCCGCCGGACGCCGCTCCCTCAGGCCGCGTCGAAGGCCTGGGCCATCACCTCGATCGGCGCTTCGCGACCCGTCCACAGACGCAGCTGCTCGGCCGCCTGATGGATCAGCATCCACTTGCCTCCGACGGTGCGCGCTCCGCGTTGCTCGGCGTCCCGCAGCAGACGGGTCCGTTCGGGCGCGTACACCGCGTCGAGCACCACGCTCCCGGACACCAGCGCCTCCCGGTCGACGGGGGAACGGTCCTCGCCGAGCCCGACGCTGGTGGTCTGGACCAGCACGTCGTGGGGCACCTGCGCGAGCTCGTCGAGCGAACCGGCCGCGACCTCGCCCCCGCCGAGGAGCTCGGCCAGATGTTCCGCCCGACGGCGCGTGCGGTTCAGGACCGTCACGTGGGCCTCGCGTTCGAGCAGCCCGTAGACCACGGCGCGCGCCGTCCCGCCGGCGCCGAGCACCACCACCCTGGCACCCGCCAGCTCGACGCCGGCCTGCAGCTCGAGGGCTCGCAACGCCCCGATCCAGTCCGTGTTGGTCGCCAGCCAACGTCCTTCGCGCAGCGTGAGGGTATTGGCGGCGCCGATGCGGCGCGCGGTGGCATCGACGTGGTCGGCGTGGGTGAGCACCTCGACCTTGTGCGGGATCGAGACGGCGAGCTGGCGGACGCCGAGCGCCCGCGCGCCCGCCAGCGCATCGGCGAGACCGTCCGGCGCGACGTCGAAGGCGAGATAGACCGCGTCGAGCCCGAGCGCTCGGAAGGCCGCGTTGTGCATCGCGGGTGAGCGCGTATGGCCTGCCGGATGCAGGACGATCCCGCACAGCTCGGTGGCCGCTGTGATGTCAGGGGACAACGACCACCTTCGACTGCGTCGTCGGGCGCTCGAGCGTCTCGAACATCGCCGGCGTGTCACCGAAACCGATTCGGTCGCTGACGAAGCCATCGAGCGGAAGCCGGGCCTGGTCGAGCATGTCGACGCTGTACTCGAAATCGGCCCGTTCGTAGGCCAGCACGAAGCGGAACGATGCCTCCTTCAGGATGGCGGCCAACGGGAAGATCGTGTCAGGAGCGTTGCAGACGCCGGCCACCACGATTCGTCCCCGGAAGCCGATCGACGTGTGCGCCTGTGCGATCATGCCCGGCACCCCCGTCGCCTCGAAGAGCAGCGGGACCCCCGATGGAGCGAATCGTCGCGTGGCGGCCAGCAGGCCCCCTTCCTCGGTCGGGTGGACGGCCGCGTCGGCGCCGAGCTGCCGGGCCGCTTCTCGACGCCCCGGGCTGGGATCGCTCACCACGATGCGCTTCGCGCCGAGGTGGCGCAGCCAGATCACGATCGCCAGTCCGACCGGTCCCGCCCCGAGCACCACCGCGACCTCGCCCCGCTCGAGCTGGGCGGCGTTCACGGCGTGGAGTCCCACCGCCAGCGGCTCGACCAACGCGCCCTGTTCGCTCGTCACCGCTTCGGGCAGGCGCACC
>CAYYUT010000684.1:0-1741 GCA_964474935.1 uncultured Spirochaetales bacterium | reverse complement strand
CGATCCCGAGCGACGTGGCCCTCTGGATCGTGCGCGATCTGATCGACCACGGCGAGGTCGCTCCGGTTTGGCTCGGTCTCGGCCTCCAGACCCTCGACGAGCGTCTGGCCGAGGCCTTCGCGGTGCCCGCGGGCACCGCGGGCGTGCTCGTCACCCGCACCTGGCCGGGCGGGCCCGCGGCCCGCTCGGGCATCGCGCGCGGCGACCTGATCACCGAGGTGGATGGCCAGGAGATCCCGAACAAACGGGCCTTCTACGAGGTGCTCAACCGGGTGACGGGCGAGCAGACGGTCCGGGTCGGTCTGCTGCGCGAGGGGCGCGAGCGCGCCGTCGAGGCCGTGGCCAAGCGGCTCCCGGACGGGCGCGTCGACGAGCTGACCGAGCAGATGCTCGGGATGCAGATCGCCGCTGGGGAACGCGGCGGATTCGTCGTACGCTCGGTCCGCACCGGAAGCGCGGCCGCGCGCATCGGATTCCGGGACGGCGACCGGATCCTCGGCATCAACGGGCGGGCGCTCCGCGACGCCGACGTCCTGCGGCGGGTGGTGCTCGAGCTGCGGGGACGCGAGCAGGCGCTCGTCGTCGTCCAGCGGGGCAACGGCCGATATCATGTCACACTGCCTCTGGCTTGAGGGCCCGACCGGGCATCTCGCTGCGAGGTCATCGCAAGGAACGTCGATCGGGACGATCGACGAAAGGAAGGATTGAGATGGGGTTTCGACGCCTGTTCCAGATCGGCGCGCTCGGCGCACTCGCGATCGGACTGCTGATGGCCGCGGGTGTGGTCGACGTGGACGTCCGGATCCAGGGCCGCGACGCGCAGGCCATCGACCTGTTCGGGAGCAAGGAGGAGCCGGAGAGCGCGAGCAGCACCGCGGCCGAGCCCTTCTGGAGCGACGGCTCGCCGACCGACCCGATCGGTTCCGAGGGCTTCGCGTTCCCGACCCAGATCGCCGATCTCGCCGAGCAGGCGTCGCCCGCGATCGTGAACATCCAGACCTCGAAGACGGTGACCCGGGGCACCCCCCAGGTTCCGCGTCAGTGGGAGGAGTTCTTCGGGCTCCCCTTCGAAGAATTCTTCGGCCGCAAGCAGTTCACGGTGCCGAGCCTCGGAACGGGCTTCGTGATCTCGCCCGACGGCTACATCGTCACCAACAACCACGTGGTCGAGGACGTCGACGAGATCAAGGTGGCCTTCCTCGACGGCAGCGAGATGGACGCCGAGGTGGTGGGGCGCGGCCCGAAGACCGACGTCGCCCTGGTCCGGGTCGACGCCACGGACGCGCTCCCCGCGCTCAGGCTGGGCGACTCGGAGGCCGTGCGGCCGGGCGACTGGGTCGTGGCGATCGGCAACCCGTTCGGTCTCGAGCACACCGTCACGGCCGGCATCGTCTCGGCCAAGGGCCGCCGCATCGGGATCGGTCCCTACGACGACTTCATCCAGACCGCCGCCGCCATCAACCCCGGGAACTCGGGAGGTCCCCTCTTGAACCTCCGGGGCGAGGTCATCGGCATCAACACCGCCATCAACCGCAGCGCCAACACGATCGGGTTCGCGGTCCCGGTGAACATCGCCAAGACCATCCTTCCCCAGCTCCGGGCGTCGGGCCGCGTGACGCGCGGCTGGCTCGGGGTCCTGATCCAGCGCATCACGCCCGAGATCGCCGAGTCCTTCGGTCTCGAGGACGATACGGGTGCGCTCGTCTCGCGGGTCGATCCGAAGGGCCCGGCCAGCCAGGCC
>CAYYUT010000683.1:0-1747 GCA_964474935.1 uncultured Spirochaetales bacterium | reverse complement strand
GTCGGCCACCCGACCGATGCCGACGTCCTGGGCCAGCCGGGCAGTGGCGACGTTGAGCGAGCGCTCGAGCGCCTCGCGAACACCCACCCGACCGTGGAACTCGCCGTCGTAGTTGGTGGGTGCCCAGACCACCCCGGGCTCCCGCACCGTGAGCGGTGTGTCGTCGAGCTGGCTCGCCAGGGTGATGGTCGGGCCCGCCTGGGGCTCGAGCGCAGCGATGTAGACGAACGGCTTGAAGATGCTCCCCGCCGGGCGGCGCGCCTGGGTGCAGCGGTCGAACTGGGACGTGGCGTAGTCGCGCCCCCCGACGAGGGCGAGGACCTCGCCCGTCTGGGGACGCAGCGCGATCACGCAGCCCTGCAGACGACGGCCGGGATCCGTCTCGCGCAGGCCGGGGAAGCGCTCTTCGATCGACTCGAGACCTTCCCGCAGGGCCTGCGCGGCGGAGCGCTGGAGGCGCAGATCGAGCGTGGAGTAGATGCGGAGACCTTCGCTCGCGAGCAGATCGCCGTCGTAGGCGTCCGGAAGCTGACGCCGGAGGAAGTCGAGGAAGTAGCGCGCCTCGCGCAGGTCGGGCGTGATCTCCGCAAGGGCGAGGGGCTCTGCCAGCGCCTGCTCGTACTGCTCCGGGTCCAGGCGCCCCTGGTCGTGCATCAGCCGCAGCACGAGATCGCGACGCGCGAGGGCACGCTCCGGATTGCGACAGGGCGAGATCGCGTGCGGGCTCTGGATGATGGCCGCGAGCAGCGCGGCCTCGGCCGCGCTCAGATAGGCAGGCGACTTGCCGAAGAAGACCCGCGCCGCCTCGCCCACCCCGTGGACGGCAGTCGCGCCCCGCTGGCCGAGATAGATCTCGTTCAGATAGGCCTCGAGGATCTCGTGCTTCTCATATCGGAGCTCGACGATCAGGGCCATCGCCGCCTCGCGCAGCTTACGCTCGAGGGTGCGTTCCGGGGTCAGAAAGAAGTTCTTGACCAGCTGCTGGGTGACCGTGCTCCCGCCCTGCTGGATCGAACGGGCCTCGAGGTTCGCGATCAGGGCCCCGACGATCCGCTTCGCGTCGACCCCGGGGTGCTGCTCGAAGCGCTGGTCCTCGACGGCCAGGATCGCATCCACGAGCACCCGGGGGATCTCATCGATGTGGACCAGCTCGCGCTGCTCGCGGCTCCGGCCATAGAAGGCGCCGACCTGCTCGGGCTCGACCAGCACGGCGCCGACCGGCCGGGAACGGTCGAGGTCGCGGATGGATGCGATCGACGAGCCCTCGAAACGAATGGCGAGCCGGCGCGGCGGCTCGGGCCGCGTCGGATGCTCGAAGGCGCGCAGATGGATCCGCAGCTCGTCGCCCGAAAACCGGTAGAGGCCGGGCGCGAGCGACGCCCCGCGACGACCCTCGCGATAGCCGAGCCGGGCCAGCATGTGACGCAGCTCGACGCGCTCCCAGTCGAGCCCGGGGAAGAGCACGGTCGGGGCCGACAGTACCCGCGAGGGCACCTGGAAACGGCGGCCCTCGAAGCGCGCCACCACCTCGCGGTCGAGCCGGATCAGGAAGCCCGCGAGGAGGAAGCCCGCAGCGAACGCGCCGGTGGCGATGACGAGCGCGAACGCGCGGAGCGCGCGCACGAGACGGCTCGGGGGCGCACCGCCGCGCGCCCCACGCGCCGAGGACCGGCGCCGCGAACGCGCGCGCTTGGTGCCGGCGCGCCCGCCGCCCGCGCCCGAGCGGCCCGCCGTTCCGGCGCGCTTG
>CAYYUT010000682.1:0-1748 GCA_964474935.1 uncultured Spirochaetales bacterium | reverse complement strand
TCGAGGACACCGACGTGGTGATCTTCGACGTGCTGGGCGACGTGGTCTGCGGCGGGTTCGCGGCGCCCCTCCAGCACGCCGACCGGGCCTTGATCGTGACGGCCAACGACTTCGACTCGATCTTCGCGATGAACCGGATCGTGGCCGCCATCCAGGCCAAGTCGAAGAACTACAAGGTCCGGATCGGAGGCGTGGTCGCCAACCGGAGCGCAGAGAGCGACCAGATCGATCGCTTCAACAGCGCGGTCGGCCTGAAGACCATGGCCCAGTTCCCGGATCTCGACGTCATCCGTCGGAGTCGTCTCAAGAAGGCGACGCTCTTCGAGATGGAGGAGTCCGCCGCGCTCGAGGCGGTGCAGCACGAGTACCTGCGTCTCGCGAATGCGCTCTGGGAGGGAAGCGATCCCCTCGTGGCCGCCCCCCTGAAGGATCGCGAGATCTTCGAACTGCTGGGGTTCGATTGATGGCGAGCGTTTCGTACGAGCAGCGGCGCGGCGAGCTCGAGACGTACTTCGACCGCACGGCCGCCGAGACCTGGGCGCGGCTGACCTCGACGGCGCCCGTCGGGCGCATCCGGGCCACCGTGCGCGCGGGTCGCGACACGATGCGCGAGACGCTGCTCTCGTGGCTGCCGCGCGATCTGCACGGTCGACGGGTGCTCGATGCCGGCTGCGGAACGGGCGCCCTGGCGAGCGAGGTCGCGCGGCGGGGTGCCGACGTGACGGCGATCGACTTGTCGCGGACCCTGGTCGAGCTGGCCGAGGCGCGGAGCGGATCGGTGGGGCAGGGGCGCCTCGAGTTCCGCGTGGGCGACATGCTCGACCCGGCCCTCGGAGAGTTCGACCACGTGGTGTCGATGGATTCGTTGATCCACTACCCGGGCCCCCACATGGTTCGGATGCTCTCGGGGCTGGCCGAGCGGACCTCGACCTCGCTGCTCGTCACCTTTGCGCCGCGCACGCCGCTGCTGGCCGCGATGCACACCGCGGGCCGCCTCTTCCCCCGCTCCGACCGCGCCCCCGCGATCGAGCCGATCTCGGAGCGGCGCCTCCACGCGCTGATCGCGGCGTCCGCGGGCCTCGAGGGCTGGAGTCCGGCCCGCACGGCACGGGTCGCGCGCGGCTTCTACATCTCGCAGGCCCTGGAGGTGACGCGGTCGTGAAGTCGACGCGACAGACCCTCGCGACGAGCTGGGCACGCCTCGGTACCCGCTTCCTGCCCTTCGCCGACTCGGCGAGCGAAGAGCTCCCGCTCGGGCGTCTGCTCCGACTCTCGCTCTTCCAGGTATCGGTCGGAATGGCCGTGGTGCTGCTCACCGGAACGCTCAATCGGGTGATGATCATCGAGCTCGACGTGTCGGCCTGGCTGGTCTCGCTGATGCTCTCGCTTCCGATCCTCTTCGCCCCCTTCCGCGCGCTGATCGGGTTCCGTTCCGATCACCACCGATCGGCGCTCGGCTGGCGACGGGTTCCCTACATCTGGATCGGGACGCTCCTCCAGTTCGGGGGGCTCGCGATCATGCCCTTCGCCCTGATCCTTCTCTCGGGAGACAGTCAGGGGCCGGCCTGGATCGGGCATGCGGGTGCGGCGCTGGCCTTCCTGCTGGCGGGCGCCGGACTGCATACCACCCAGACCGCCGGCCTCGCTCTCGCCACCGACCTCGCCCCCGAGGCCTCTCGTGCCCGGGTCGTCGCGCTGCTCTACGTGATGCTGCTCGTGGGAATGGTCGTGAGCGCCCTCCTGTTCGG
>CAYYUT010000681.1:0-1754 GCA_964474935.1 uncultured Spirochaetales bacterium | reverse complement strand
GGAGGGTCCGGAGCACCTGGTAGTCGGGGTAGGACGAGCGATCGATGACCTCCTGCACCCTCGAGTAGATCTCGAGCAGGAGCAGGACCTCCTGGGTGAGCGGATGGATGTTGTGGGGGAGCTCGCTCGTCTTCACCCGCAGCGCCACGTGGGCATCTCCGGCCGGGAGCTCGTCTCGGAGACGGCGCAGCTCGTCCACCTGGCGCATGCCCTCGAGCAGGAGCTGACGCGGCGGTGCGCTGATTCGCGCCATCACCTTCGAGTCGTCGGGTCGGAACTCGAACGAGCCGTCCTCCCAGGCGAGCAGCCGGAAGAGCGCCTTCTCGCCTTCCACCTCCCCCGCGTGGGCCTGCACCACCTGGCCGTCCCGGAACACGATCTGGCCCCGCTCGGTCGCCCCGCCCGGGCCGGTGCGCGAGAGCTCGAAGACCCCGTTCTTGCGGTTGCCGTGGAAGAGCTGGATCAGGTCGGGGAGCGAGATCTGGGCCAGCTTGCCGGCCACCTCGTGCTCGCGCCGCGACGCCTGACCGACGACCTCGATGCGCTCGTGTCGCGAGGCCTGCTCGGCGCTCCGGCGCGCCACCTCGTCGGGATCGACCGGAAGCGGCACCAGCTCGTCGCCGAAGTCGCCCCGAGCCCCCGTGCCGGTGTCGAGGAAGACGAACCGGACCCCCTGGGTCTTCGGGTTGGCGCGCAGGATCGAGGCCAGCTTCTCGGCGTCGATCAGGGGTAGATCGAAGGGAGCCACCACGACGGCGGGCGGCGCCTCGAGCGCCGCCTCGAGGGCCCGCGCCCCGTGCCGCACGCTACGGGTCTCGAGGCCGAGGTCGCGACAGGCCTCGGCCATCTGGCCGGCGCGCTCGCGGTTCGGATCGGCGATCAGGACCGTCGGCGACAAGCTCGGGCCTCCTTCAGGCACTGAGCGCCAGCCCCAGATCGCGCTGCAGCTCGAATGCGAGGTGTTCGACCAGCGATCGGTCCTGTGTGTGGAACCAGGGGGCGTCGCCCTCGGGCGTGCCCTCGCGCCGCACCAACGCGTACGCGGGTCCCTCGCCGTAGTAGATCAGGAAGGGGTGGTCGGTGCCGGTGCGCCGGGGCGACACGCAGGTGACGGGCGTGCCCGCGAGGGCGTCCCCGGCACGTTCGGAGAGCACCACCACGTCGGTGCGGGGTGCGGCGCCACGCAGCCGCTCGAAGCCTTCGCGGACGAGCGGCGAGAGCGTCTCTCCAGGCGCGACGAAGAGCAGCCCTCGGTCGCCCGGACGTCGGGCCACTTCGTCCAGGAAGAAGCGGGCCACCTGATCGGCGGCCTCCGATCGCCCTGGCGCCCCCTGTTCGACCAGGGCCTCGACGAGGGCCGAGAACGATCCGGCCGTGGCCGAGAGCTCGCTGAGCAGACTGCGACGCTGCTCCTCGATCCGGGCGTCCAGGACCGTCGAGAGGGTCTCGATCTGGGCCCCGTCGGCCGGAAAGGTGACCGAGGCCATCAGGAGACGCGGCTCCTCCGCCTCGGCATCGGGACCGGGACCGAGATCGGGGACCCGAAGCACATCGCTGGCTGCCACCGCGTCCCGGACGCGCCGCTTCAGCACCGCGGCGCCGAGGGCGTCGGTCTCGGGGAGCAGGATCCGGTAACGGCTTTCGCTCTCGGACGCGACGAGGTCGGTCGAGCGCAGCGCCCGGCCCATCTGGAACACCACCGACTCGAGCCAATGGGCGAGCTCCGTCTCGGACAGGGCGCGTCGGATGGGGCC
>CAYYUT010000680.1:0-1759 GCA_964474935.1 uncultured Spirochaetales bacterium | reverse complement strand
GCCGGAGCCGTTGGATGGCGCCGCGCTCGCCGGGCGGACCCCCGAGCTCGACCCGGGCTCCGAAGGGGGTGAGCACCCGGATCCCTCGGCGGTCGGAGGCTGTCAGGGTGGCGGCGAGGCCGGGCACGGGCCGCCCTTCGACCACGTAGCGCGTGCCCGCCGCGGCGCCGAGCGACTCGGGTCGGTCGGTCAGGAGATGACCGAGGGCGTGGGCATTCTCCGGGTCGAGGCGAAGCCAGCGCCGCCGGGCCGCGGCCAGGTCCTCGTCGAAGATGGCGCCGAGCTCGACGTGGGGGTTCGCGCCGAGCGGCGCAACGAGCGCGAGCGTCTCGGCGGTGGCGCCGTGCAATGCCACCCGCCGCCTCATCGCCCGCTACCGCGACCGATCCGGACCGAGGCAGGGCGTGAGCTCGACCGAGAGATCGAACGACGCCTCGCGGCCGTCTTCGTCCACGAGGACGAGAGGCACCCGCAGCGAGCGCTCGTCGACACGGGTGGCTTCGCCGACGCGATGGATCGAGAGCCGGAGAGGGGCGGGCGGGCTCGTCCGAGCCTCGAATCCGCCCGTCGCCCCGTCCCATGAGTCCTCGAATGTCTGCATCGCCTGCTGCGCCACCGGATCGAGATCCGGGTGGGTCGGCACCTCGTGCTCGAGCAGCCACTCGGTGGCGTCGCCGTAGGCTGGAACGGTGGGCTCGAGCCCGAAGCGGTTGGTCTCGGGGGAGGGCTCGGGCCGCGGGGTGAACCGCGCGCGGGCGCGGGGGGCGGGAAGGGACGATACCCCCGGCTGGACGGGGGCGAGCGGATCGAGGCGCGTCGTCGGGGGCACCGCAGTCGCGGCTCGCTGGCTGGCGGGCGCGGAAGACGCCGGGCCCGTGGCCATCGGTCGAATCGGATCCTCCAGCGGGGCCGGACCGGTGGTCTCGGCGCCGCCGACGGGAGCGGCCCGCCCCGGGGCGCTCCCCGGATCGCTCGTGCGCAGAGCACGGATGACCCGTTTCGAGATGGTCGTCAGGGTCTGCAGGACACCCGTGCCCTGGTGGGCCACGGCCTCGAACGCCGCGACGCCCTGGAGATCGAGCTTTCGATGCAGCTCCTCCAGCGCCTCGTCGTCCGAGACGTCGCGTTTGTTGTACTGGACGACGAGCGGCAGGTCCGCGAGGGCACGCCCGTAGGCCCCGAGCGACTGGCGGAGCTCGTGGAAGGCCTCGAGGTTGGCATCGATCCGGTCGCGTCGAGGGTCGACCACGAACACGATGCCGTCGACGCTGTCGAGGAGCTGCTTGCGGGTGGGCGCGTGCGCGGGCGCGCCCGGTACGGCCACGCCCTCGCGCCGCGTCCGGACGCCGGCGCTCTCGCCGAGCTCGATCGGCAGCACGTCGTACGCGACGCTCGGGTCGATCGGCGTCGGCACGCGGCGCAGCTTCCCCCGATGGTCGGCGCGCAGCTTGCCGTAGAGCACCGCGAGATTGGTCGTCTTGCCGGCCCCCTGGATGCCCCAGTAGAGAATCCGGGCATGCACGGCCGAACGATCTTGGCTCACCTCGGGCATCAGAGCTTGCCTTTCCGGGAGAGGAGACGACGCGCGTGGGTCGCGATCGCCGAAGATACGTCTTTGCTCTTCATGATGCCCTTGAGATCGCGGTCCTGGAGGTGATTGAGCATCTTCATGGCGGTCGCGATCGGGGTCTTCGGATTGGTCGCGAGCGCGAGCTTGACCTGGTAGTTCCGGGTCCACTCCCGGTTGGCTGCGATCACG
>CAYYUT010000679.1:0-1764 GCA_964474935.1 uncultured Spirochaetales bacterium | reverse complement strand
GACTTCATCCACCCGGGGCGGCTCATTATCGTCGACGTCCGCGACGAGTTCATCGAGAAGGACCAGGCCCTCGGGCTCTTCGTCGTCCTCCTCCAGCTCTTCGCCGACGCGAAGCATGAGGGGAAGGCGTTCAACAAGCTCGTCGTGTTCGACGAGGCGCACAAGTACATCGAGAGCCCCGACCTGGTCGCCGGCCTCGTCGAGGTCGTTCGCGAGATGCGCCACAAGGGCACGAGCATCATGGTCGCGAGCCAGGACCCGCCGTCCGTGCCCGTGTCCCTGATCGAGCTCTCGAGCCAGATCATCCTTCACAAGTTCAACTCGCCCGCCTGGCTCAAGCACATCCAGAAGGCGAACGCCGCCCTGGGCGGTCTGACTCCCGAGAAGATGGCGCACCTGCGCCCGGGCGAGGCGTACCTCTGGTCGAGCAAGGCCACCGACGAGGCCTTCTGCAAGGGCGCCATCAAGGTGAAGTGCCGGCCGCGGGTGACCCAGCACGGCGGCGCGACGAAGACGGCGGTGGGGGACTGAGATGGCCGGGAAGATGACCCTTCGAGAGGCGGCCATCCGTGTTCTGACCGAACGCGGCCCGCTGCACTACCAGGAGCTCACGCAGGCCGTGCTCGACGCGGGTCTGGCGGAGAGCTCGTCCGCGACCCCCGACGCATCGCTGAACGCGATGATCGCCGTCGACATCAAGCGGAAGGGCAAGCAGAGCCCCTTCGTCCGCATCAAGCCTGGGGTGTTCGGTCTGCGCGACAAGCACCAGGACGAAGTGCTCGCCTCGGTCGACGAGGATGCCGCACCGCATCCCGACGGCGACGATGCAGCTGACCAGCGTGTTCGGGTGCCACTGTTCCCGGTCTACACGGAGCTACGCCACCTCCTTCGAGTGTGGCCTGGGCGGCCTCGCAAGCAGATCACTGGCCTGCGGTCGACCATCGGCGACCTGCGAGGAACCCCGCAGAAGACGGTCGACTGGACCGAGCCCGCGACCTGGATTCCGGAACGCCTGGAGGGCGATGACCGCGAGCTGGCCGAGGCGATCTGGACTGCATCCAACGGCACGGTGAACCCCCGGCACACCTACGGCCACTGGCTCCTCGCGCAGAAGTACGAGTTCGTCGAGGACGGCGCCGACGGGAACCTTGTGCTTACGACGAGCGGCCGAGACTTCCTCGAGAACCCGGGCGGGGACACCGAAGTGGCCCTCGACGAGGCGGAAGGGCTGGTGAAGCTCCTCTCGATCGTCGCCGACAACGGGCCAGCGCGAGCCGGCGGCCTCCTGGATGACTGGTCGGAGTACTTGAAGCGGCGCTCGCCGTTCGGGGCGGACTCGACCTTCAAGGACACCCTGCGACGGCGGCTGAACAACCTCCGTGAACGTGAGCTCGTCGAGCGGCGGAGCAACATGTACTCCGTGACGCAGGCTGGCCTCGAGTACCTCCAGCGGGTTGGGGACGAGGACTCCGTGGGCGGCGGTGACCACCCCGAGATCTGGACGCTCATCCGACAGCAGGAGAGCACGATCAGGGAGAGCCTCCGGGAGCTCCTGCTCGACATGGACCCGTTCGCCTTCGAGCACCTCGTCAAGCGGCTCCTTGAGGAGATGGACTACCAGAACGACGAGGTCACCACGACCATCTCCCTCTCGTTCATCGACGGCGGCGAGAGCGTCCTGACCATCAAGCTGACGGAGCTCGACGAGAAGTACCTCGAGAAGTACCGCCTGCTCTGCATCCTCGACGACTTACCTGACGCGCG
>CAYYUT010000678.1:0-1777 GCA_964474935.1 uncultured Spirochaetales bacterium | reverse complement strand
GCCCCGAACTTGCGGGCCAGGGATTCGTCGCCGAGGAGCACGGGATACACGATCCCGATCTCGTTGGCATAGGGTGCCACGACGGATTCTCCCTCGACGTCCACCGCCACTCCTAGAACCTCGACGCCCGCCGCACCGTAGCGCTCGTGGATCGCGTTCAGGATCGGGATCTGAAAGATGCAGGGAGGACACCAGGTGGCCCAGAAATCGATCACCACGGTCTTGCCGCGCAGGCTCGCGAGCGACACCGTGGACCCCTGCAGATCGGGGAGCTCGAAGCCGGGCGCCCGACCCTCGCGCGGCTCGACGCCCTGCTCCGCGTCCGACGGGGCGGCGATTCCGGGGGTCGGCGAGCCTTCCTCGTCGGCCTGGCCGTGCGCGGCATCCTCGCCGCCGCAGGCCCCGGCGAGGAGCATCCCGCAGAAGATGGCGGGCACGAGTCCCGTCCGCCGGATGGCCCGATGCGAAGCGCTCATGGATCTCCCGTCGCGGAGCACGCGGCTCGGCGCCCTCAAAGGAGCGACTGCTCGAGGGTGTACACGAAGTCGGTGAGGAATCCGAAGTAGGAGTTCAGGGCCGAGAGCTTGTTCGTGGCGACCAGGACACCGACGGCGACGAGGAGGGCGCCCGAGGCGATCTCGATCTTCCGGAAGTGGTGCTTCAGGCGATGGAAGCTCCGGAAGAAGATCTCGACGCTCCATCCGGCCGCCAGGAAGGGAATCGCGAGGCCCGCCGAGTAGACGGCCAGGAGCCCCATGCCCTGGAGGAGCTGGTCCTGGCTGCCGGCGACGGTGAGGATCCCGCCGAGGATCGGGCCGACACACGGCGACCAGCCGAACGCAAAGGCGCCGCCGACCAGGAAGGTGCCGAGGAAGCTGGCCCGCTTCGAGCTCACCTGGAAATGGTGGTCGCGGTAGAGGAGGCCCAGACGCAGGACCCCCATCACGTGGAGGCCCATGACGATGATCAGGACGCCCGCGAGATGTGCGATCGTGAGCTCGAAGCCGAACACCTGCGCGTCCCAGGCCTTCAGGTGGCGGCCCACCAGGGTGGCGGAGGCGCCGAGGAGCACGAACACCATCGAGAAGCCGAGCACGAAGCCGACGCAGGCGACCATGACGCGCCGGCGGAGTCCCGCCTGACCGGCGAGGTCCTGCATCTCCTCGACCGAGATTCCCGAGATGAGCGACAGGTAGGCCGGCATCAGGGGCATGACGCACGGGGAGAGCACGGAGAGGATTCCCGCCGTGAATGCCAGACCCACCGTGGCTGCACTGAGCTCACCCATCGCCGCCGCCTGCCCCCCACATGTTTTCTAGCATCGCCCCTGGACGGGGTCCTTGCCAACCGGGATCTGACGAGGGATCTGACGAGGGATCCGACGGGATCTGCCGGACACCCACCCGACTTCGCATCCGGCCTCCGAGCAGGGCTCTCGTCGAGCTCTCAGCGGGGAACCCATCGGAGGCTGGACCGGACACCGCGCTCGGTGCTCTCTCCCCGCTGGAGACCCCCTGACCGCCCTTCGACGACTCGATCGGGTCCGAGGTTTCTTCCGGCCGTCGCCCGCCCATCATCGAGCGTTGGATCGGCCGGACGGTCGTCCGGCCCGAGCGGGCGGCGGGCCGGCTCCGGCAGGTCGCGAGCGCCGGCACCGCGGGCACGGGGCAAGCCCGGGAAGGGCTGCCCCCCGGGGGGGCTTCGTGCGGTTCGCCGACAAGTAGTAGCCCCCCCACCCGGTGCGCCCGGGCCGATAGGCACGCCGCCCGCCGGCAAC
>CAYYUT010000677.1:0-1793 GCA_964474935.1 uncultured Spirochaetales bacterium | reverse complement strand
GCCGCCGGCGAGCGCGCGCTCCTGGACGAACACGGCCGCCTCGATCTGGGCCCGGACGAAACGCTCGACGCGCGGCGCCGCGGGCGGCGCGATCCCGGCGGCTTCGGCCTCGCGCCGTACGTCGCGGAGACCCGCGCGCACCACCCGCGCTTCGCGCGCCGGGTCTCGCACCGCGACGCCGTGTGCCTGCTTCCAGGCGGCCACGAACGGCATCAGGGAGAGCCGTTCGGCCACGCCCGCAATGCTCCCGCCGAGGGGGGTCGCGACCCGCTCGGCCGGCACCCCCCATCGGGCCCGCAGGGCGCCGAGCGCACCATCCGCCTCGCGAGCGATCAGCCAGGCGTCGAAGTCGCGCGCCCGCCCGGTCCGTCCGGGCGCGAACCAGGCGGCCTTGAGGTCGCGGCTGATCGGACCGAGCCGGATCCATGGCGGCGCGCCCGCGGCACGCGCCGCGCGCTCCCAGTGGACGGCCTCGAGGGTGTCGGTGATGAGTGCATCGACCGCGCCGGCCACCAGCGCCTCGTGCACGGCATCGTTCGGAGCCAGGGCGACGACGTCCGCCTGCACGAAATGGGCGCGGGCGACTCGCTCGAGAGGGCCGCCGCTATTCACGGCGATGCGGCAGCCGGCCCGGTCGAGCCCTGCCAGGGCCGGCGCGTCCGCGGCCGGCGCGAGCAGGATGGCTCCACTCCTCACGACGGGTAGTGCGAAACGACCCCAGACGGAGCGCTCGGGACGCATCGTGACTCCGCTCATCGCGACGTCGAAGCGACCGGCAGGCAGATCGGCCGACAGCTCGGGCCAGGCGAAGCGTACGAAGTGCAGACGAAGACCGCGCTCGGCGGCGTAGGCGCGGGCCAGATCGATCTCGAATCCCTCGAAGCGCCCCTCGGGCGTCGCGGGCAGGCTGAAGGGCGCGTAGTCGGCCGAGATGCCCACGACGAGCTGGCTCGACACGTCCGGCACATCGGGGGGCGGGGGTGCGGCGGCGGGTGCCGCGGCGCAGGGCACCGCGGCCCACGCCATCCAGGCCCACAGAGCCCACGAGCGCGATACCCGCGCGAGCGGCCGACAGACCTGCCAGACCGCGCGCCGGGCGCGCCGGCGGCTCGGCCCGCGATCTCGGGCCGTCACCCCGGAGTCCCGAATTTTCCTTGATTTCACGAGCATTTGACCCCGAACCCGCGCTCACGTATATTCGGCCCTTCAGCAGAGCCGGTCGTCCACTCCGTCCGTCCCAGTCAGCGAATCCGCCGCGCAGGCCCACACCATGCCACGCGCCTGGGACATCGAGAATGCGCAGACCGTCTCGGCGATCCTCCTAGGGTTCAGCCATCTCTTCACGCAGTGGTCGGCAACCGGCTCGACGCGCCGCTGCGGTTCATCTCATCGTTCGAGCCAGCGAGGTGGGCGCATGATTTCCTACGACGACATCGAATCGGGCGCAAGCGTCACCCACCAGAACACGGGTCTCCGCTATCAGATCGTCGACGCCGGCGAAGAAGAGGTGCTCCTCTCGCCGGAGGGTGGCGAGCTCCAGGATCTGGTCGTCCCGGTGGATCTCTTCCGTCAGGAGTTCGTGCTGACGGCTCGCTACAGCGCCGGACGCGGACGTGGGCGCGGGCGCAGCCGCTCGGCGCCGCGGGTTCCGGCGGGCCCGAAGTCCAAGGGCCGCATCAAGAAGATGGTGCGCGACCGGGGCTTCGGATTCATCCGGGGCGACGACGGCAAGGAGGTCTACTTCCACCGTTCGGGCCTCGGCGGAAGCGACTACGACGCCCACACCGAAGGCG
>CAYYUT010000676.1:0-1796 GCA_964474935.1 uncultured Spirochaetales bacterium | reverse complement strand
CGCGGTGAAGATCCTCGAGGGCGAGTTCCCGGAGGGCTCGAAGGTGCTGGCCGAAGCACGGGTCTCGGGCGACGCCCTCGAGTTCCGGTTGCAGTGAGCCGGGGCGCTAGCCTCGCGAGTCGGTCCGCCGCATCGCGGGCCCGCGCGTCGGGTTGTAGAGCGGGCGGCCCTCGGCGCCGTAGCGCTGCAGCACGGCCACCGCTTCGCCACGATCCATGTCGCGCTCGACCCGGACGCCGCGGGCCTCGAGCGTGCGCGGCCAGTCGTCGGGCTTCGGTCCCTCGTCGAACCCGACGTCCGTCGCGTCCTCGTCGCGCGCCGCGCACACCAGGCGCCCGATGCCCGACCAGTGCACCGCACCGAGACACATCGTGCAGGGCTCGCACGAGGTGAAGAGCTCGTAGGGGGCGCCCTTGGCCCGGCCGAGCTCGAGCTCGCCGAGGGTCTGCTGGGCCGCGGCCAGGGCCACCATCTCGGCATGAGCGATGGCCGTCGAGGCCTGCAGCACGAGGTTCACCCCGAGTGCCACGACCCGGCCGCTGTGCGACTCGAACACCACCGCGCCGAAAGGCCCCCCGCCCTGCTCGACGTTGCGCTCCGAGAGCCGCACGGCGAGCGCCATGCGCTCGGCGTCGAGGGCGTAGATTTCGCCGGCGCGTGCCTCCTCGGACACCCATGAGGGAATCGCGATGCGGATCTCGGAGAGCATGGGCACGCCCAGACGATGCCCGCGCGCGCCGCGATCGCAAGCCCGGCGGGCGGCGGCCGCGCGAGCTACACACTCGCCATGTCCCGCTTCGATCGCGACACGGCGGTCCGGCGCACCCGGGCCGGGCGCTACGAGGCCACGATCGACCGCGGCTGGTGGATCGTGGCCGGGCCGAACGGGGGCTACGTCGGCGCGATCCTGATGCGCGCCATGCAGGATGCCTGCGGCGACCGCGAACGCACCGCCCGCTCGGTGACCTTCCACTTCCTGCGCCCGCCGCGCGAGGGCGCGGCCGAGGTTCTCACCACCATCGAGCGGCAGGGACGCACGGTCTCGACCGTCTCGGCCCGGCTCGAGCAGCAGGGAAAGCTCATGGCGCTCGCGGTGGCCGCCTTCTCGAAGGACCGCGAGGGACCCGAGATCGTCCACGCCCGCATGCCCGAGCTCGCGGGCTTCGACGAGGCCGTCGCCTGGGATCGCGTCCCCGGCGAGGGCATCACCATCCACGAACGCTACGAGCTCCGCTGGGCGAGCGACGACCGGCCCTGGGGCGGCGGCGACCGCATGCGCACCGCCGCCAGGATCCGGTTGGCCGAGCCGCACCCCCTCGACGAGGCGCTCGTCGCCGCCATGAGCGACGCGCTCCCGCCTCCGGTCTTCGCCGTGCTTCGCGGGCGCGAGCTGGCGGGCGCCGTCCCGACGGTCGACCTGACGGTCCACTTCTTCGAGCCGCTACCGGCGCCCGACCTCGCCGCGGACGAGCCCCTGCTCGCCGTGCTCCACACCCGGGTGGTTCGGGCCGGTTTCCTCGAGGCCGATTGCGATCTCTGGACGCGTAGCGGGCGCCTGCTCGCGCAGGCACGTCAGCTCGCGGGGGCGGGAAGCTAGGAGCCTTTCGGAGCGACTCGGAGCGGTTCACGCCTGTCCGGACGCGACTGCGCGCTGCTGGCCGTGGTGGACAGCTTGCGGCGTCGCGCGCGGGCTCAATCGTCCTCGTGGATCTGCTCGGCGAGGTAGCCGGCCTTCCCGATCTCGTCGACGATGTGGAGCTGGGCCTCGAGCCAGTCGGCGCCCTCTTCCTCGCCCT
>CAYYUT010000675.1:0-1823 GCA_964474935.1 uncultured Spirochaetales bacterium | reverse complement strand
CGATCTGACGATCGACGCCGAGACCTTCGAGCTCGAGCTCGCACGCGCGCGAACCTTCGGCTTCCTGCGCGACGTGCAAGCCCTCTGGGAGGCCGGTCTCGCCCGAGGGGGCTCGCTCGACAACACCGTCGTGCTCGACGAAGGCGGAGTCATGAACGCCGAGGGACTTCGCTTCGGCGACGAGTTCGTGCGGCACAAGGCGCTCGATCTCGTGGGAGACATCGCGATGCTCGGAGGGGCCCTCAAGGCGCACGTGCGAGTCTCGCGCGGCGGCCACGCGCTCCACCAGGCCCTGCTCAAGCGGCTCGCCCGCGAGCTTCCCGATGCACGGCCCCGAGCGAGCCGACCGGCGGCGCGGTGGGGCAGCCTGTCCGCGCTTCCGGAGTCTGCGGCCGCGGCGCCCGCGAACGGCTGACCCCCGCCGCGCGCCCGAGCGCACCGGATGCGGAGCGCTCGACGATGGGCCGATCCGCGCCGCGGTCCGATTCCGCTGCCAGTTCCGCGTATTTCGCGTATCCCGCGTCTGGCCGCCGGGAATCCAGGGGCCCACCGGCTCCCCGCTAGCGGGCCGGCGATCTTCCCAGGATGCGATCGAGTCCCGCGCGGGCGCGCGATCCCCAGCCGGCATGTCCCGGCCCCGTCGGTCGCAGCGACTCGAGCCGCTCCAGGGAGCGCGACAGATCCGAGCGCTCCGGGGCGAGCGCGAGCGCGGCGCGGAAGGCCGACATCGCCCCGTCGAGGTCCTCGAGCGGGCCGGCGCGCAGCCGCGCCAGGGTCTCGAGCACCCGGACGCGCGCGTCCGTCGGCGCCCCGGGCTGCCGTTCGGCGAAGCGTGCGAGGGCTTGGGCGGCGGAGCGCCAGCGCCCGGCCGCGACCAGCAGGTGGCTCGCGCACAGCGTCGCCTCGACTCCGCCGGCGTGCTCGCCGGCCTCGGCGTAGGCATTGGCCGCGAGCAGCCCGTCGCCGCGCTCCTCGAGCAGATGGGCGCGCACCAGGAGGATCCGGCGGCGAGGCTCTCCCGCCGACAGATGGTCGAGTGCCCGGGTGCTGCTCTCGAGCGCGCCCGCGGCATCGCCGCCCTCGAAGAGCTCAGCCACCAGTCGTGTCCAGGCCTCCACGTTGCGCGCGTCGAGCTCGGTGGCCTTGCGGAGCCAGGGGACGATGCGCGCGTCGCGACGGCCCGCCACCAGGACGAGCTCGGCGGCGCGGGTGAAGCGCCGCGAGGCCTCGGCCGCGCTCCACGCCGCGTGAGCCCGCGAGGCGAGACGCTCGGCCGCCTCTTCGGGTCGGTCGAGGGCCACGAGCAGACGCACGATCGCCGCGTGGGCGCTCTCGAACTCGGGGTCCACCTCGAGGCGCTCGCGCTGGAGATCGAGCGCTTCGTCGAAGGCGCGGCGCGCTTCGAGGGCGGCGGCGACGATGCCGAGGTGGAGATCGCGGTTGGGTTGGGGACCGGGCTGCGCGAGCCGCGATCTCAGGGCCGACTCCGCGGTCTCGAGGTCGCCCGCGTCGTAGCAGGCTTCGCCCAGGCCCTCGAGTGCCTCGAGCGAGTCGGGGGCGAGGCGCCGCGCGAGTCGGAAGTAGCCGATCGCGGTATCGCCGTCCCCGCTCGCGCGGGCCGCCGCAGCGCCGGCCAGGGCCAGCTCGACGAGCGCACCGTTCGCGTCGGTGCCGGTGTCGCCGTCGATCGCGCGCGTCAGCCAGACGAGTGCGCCCCGTGGGTCGCAGCGTTCGTGGATGCGGATGTGGGCCGCCTCGCGAGCCGCTGCGGCCCGCGCGTCGGCCTCGGGCTCGAGCTCGAAGCGGCGCTCGAGCAGCTCGAC
>CAYYUT010000674.1:0-1846 GCA_964474935.1 uncultured Spirochaetales bacterium | reverse complement strand
CCTTCCGTCCCGGGCAGGGTGGCCGCGTAGACCGCGTTGCCGCAGACGATGGCGAAGTGCAGGGGCATCAGGACGAGCGAGCTCCGCTCGATGCCCCGCTTCACGCCGCCCGCCACGATCGCCGCGGTGAGCGCCATGAAGCCGAGGTGCCAGGCGAGCGCGTCGGGGCCCTGCTTCACCACGTCGAAGTAGGCCGCCGAATCCGCCGGGAAGCCGGCGGTCAGGGCCGCGAGGCCGTAGCGGAAGGTCCATCCCGCGATGACGCTGTAGTACGAGAGGATCAGCAGCCCCGCCGCGACGAAGAGCATCCCGAGCGGCTGCCAGGCCGGCCCTCCGTAGTGGAGCAGGGCGCCGATCGGGCTGCGGCGCGAACCGCGTCCGATCACCAGCTCCGCGAGCATCACCGGCAGACCCACGAGCAGCACCACGCCGAGATACAGCAACAGGAAGGCCGCGCCGCCGCTCTCGGCCGTCAGATACGAGAAGCGCCACATGTTTCCGAGACCGACCGCCGAGCCCACCGCAGCCAGCACGAAGCCGAGGCGGCTTCCCCACTGTTCGCGTCCCTCGGACGCCTCGGGGGCCGGATCCGGGCCGTGAGATCTCATCCTCGGGTCCCTCTCCTCGCTCGATGCCAGCGGGTCTCGGGGTCGCGACGCGCGCCCCCGCCGACGGGCCATCGCGTGAAGCCACGACGCGCGTCGCCGCGAGTCGGGGCGCGCTCAAGATAACCGCCGCATCCCCGCCGGGAAGTGCCGACGTCGAACGCCCGGCGGAAATCGAGCGGCTGTTATACTACTTTGGCCATGGATTCCGACTTTCGCGCCCACCTCGGGCCCCTACTCGCCCACGCCGACGCACACGACGAGCAGATTGGCGGAGAGCGTTGGGTGGTCTTCGGCGACGAGCTCGCCGACGACCCGGACGGGTTCGCGCGTTCGGTCGCTGCGGGCCTCTCGCATCAGCCGCGACGGCTCGAGCCGCGCTTCCTGTACGATGCGCGCGGCAGCGAGCTCTTCACGGAGATCACACGGCAACCGGAGTACTACCCCACCCGCGCCGAGGCCGAGATCCTCGAGCGGCACGCGGGCGAGATCCATGACGCCCTCGGCAATCTGCCCCTCTGCGAGCTGGGCTCGGGCACCTCGGAGAAGACGCGCCACCTGCTGGCGGCCTGGACGTCGAGCGGTGTTCCGGTCGAGTACATCCCGATCGACATCGATCCGTCGGTGCTCGAGGAGAGCGCCGACGCCCTGACCCGCGAGTTCCGACGGCTCCACGTCACCGGGGTCGCCGCATCCTACGAGGACGGGCTCGAGCGGATCGGCGAGGTGACGCCCAAGGTGGTCGCGTTCCTGGGCTCTTCGGTCGGGAACTTTCGCCCGCCCGAGTACGAGGCCTTCTTCGCAGCCATGTCGCGGAGCCTCCGGCCCGGCGACTGGTTGCTCCTCGGTGTCGACCTGGTCAAGGATCCGGCCGTGCTCGAGGCGGCCTACGACGACGCCGCGGGGGTCACCGCCGCCTTCACCCAGAACCTGTTCGCGCGCATGAACCGCGAGCTCGGAACCAAGATCCCCCTCGAGTCGGTCCGGCACGTCGCCGAATGGAATGCGGCCGAGGAGCAGATCGAGATTTTCGGGGAGTTCGGCGAAGCCGTGGACATCGTGCTCGAGTCGATCGGGGAGCGTTTCCGAATCGAACGAGGCGAGCGGATCTGGACCGAGGTGTGCCGGAAGTACCGCGTGGAGCGGTTGTGCGACGAGCTGCTTCGGCGGGGCTTCTCGACCGATCGCGTGTTCCACGACGGCGCCGATCGGTTCGCCCTGATCCTCGCGAGCCGCACCGA
>CAYYUT010000673.1:0-1846 GCA_964474935.1 uncultured Spirochaetales bacterium | reverse complement strand
GAGCCCGACCGCTGTCTCCGCTACATGGCGCGGCTCGTGCGCGGCGTACGGGTCGGGCCCTCTCCGGAATGGCTGGTGCGCCGGCTCGCCTCGGTGGGAGCGCGCAGCATCAACAACGTCGTCGACGTCACGAACCTGGTGCTCCACGAGCTCGGCCAACCGCTGCATGCCTTCGACGCGGCCCGCATCCCGGACGGTCACATCGTGGTCCGGGCGGCGCGCGAGGGCGAGACGCTCGCGCTCCTCGACGACCGCACCGTCACGCTCGCTGCCGACGACCTGGTGATCGCCGACGCCAAACGGCCGATCGCGCTCGCCGGGGTGATGGGCGGGGCGGAGACGGCGGTGGGCGAGACCACGCGCGACGTGATCCTCGAGGCGGCCTGCTTCGAGCCGCGCGGTGTCCGACGGAGCGCTCGTCGCCACGGACTGCGCACCGATTCGTCGTACCGCTTCGAGCGCGGGGTCGATCCGGAGGGTGTCGCCCGCGGTCTCGATCGGGCCGCACGCCTGCTCGCCGAGCTCGCGGAGGGCGAGGTGGCGCAGGGCAAGATCGATCTACCGACCCCGCGCGAGCCCACGCGCATCGCGCTCACGCTCTCGCGCGTTCCCCGATTCCTGGGCATCGACCTCGCTCCCGACGAGATCGTCGGACGTCTGCGCCGGGTGGGCGTCGCCACCGAGCTCGTGGACGGTGTCGTGCACTGCCGACCCCCGAGCTGGCGGTGGGACGTGCACGAGCCGGCCGATCTGCTCGAAGAGATCGTGCGCCTCGGGGGCTACGACGCCGTGCCGACGCGTCTGCCCGAAGGACCACTCCAGGGGGTGCGGGTCAGCCCCGAGCGGACGGTGCGAACCGCAGCGCGCCAGCATCTCGCGAGCCTCGGCTGGAGCGAGGTCGTGAACCTGGCCTTCCTGTCGGCGGCCGACCTCGAGAAGCTCGGCCTCGCCGAGGACGACCCGCGGCGCGCCCGCGCCGTCGAGCTGCGCAACCCGCTCGGCGCGGAGCTCGCCCTGCTGCGGACGACGCTCCTGCCGGCCCTTCTCGAGGGCGCCGGTCGCAATCTCCGGCACGGCGCCGCCGAGGTCCTGCACTTCGAGGCGGGTGCGAGCTTCCTCCGGGCCGAGTCGGGCGAGCTTCCCGACGAGACCCGGGCCCTGGCAGGCGTCGCCGTCCCGTCCGAGGAGAAGGGCTTCTGGCCGGCCGATGCCGACGCCCATTTCTTCGGGGTGAAACACGCGGTCGAGAGCCTGTGCGACGGGGTGCGCCGGCCCGTCGCGATCCGGCCCGCCGAGGCGCCGAGCCCGTTCCTGCACCCCGGCGTCGCCGCCGAGCTGCGCTCCGGGCGTCGGTCCGTGGGAGAGCTCGGACGACTCCATCCCGACGTGGCCCGCGGCTTCGACCTGCCCGAGGGCAGCGTGGTCTTCGAGCTCTCCCTCGGGGCCCTCGCGGGGCGGCCCGCCGAGCCGCGGCGCTACGCGGAGCCGCCCCGATTTCCCTCGGTGCGAAGAGACCTTGCGCTCCTGGTGCCGAAGGATGTATCGACAGCCGAGGTGGAAGATCGGATTCGCGGCGCGGCGGGAGGGCGTCTCGAGAGCGTGACGCTGTTTGATCAGTACCAGGGGAAGGGGATCCCCGACGACCGCAAGAGCGTTGCATTCCGGCTCACGCTCCGGGCTCCCGACCGGACCCTGGAGGAGCGGGACATCTCGAAGGTCACGGACAAGGTCGTGCGTGCGCTCGAGCGCGCACTCGGGGCCGAGCAGCGGTAGCGTGCGGCGCTGCGGCTTTCGGTGCCAGTTGGGAAGGGGGAGCCCATGACGAAGGCGGACATCGTCGAGTACA
>CAYYUT010000672.1:0-1870 GCA_964474935.1 uncultured Spirochaetales bacterium | reverse complement strand
GTAGTCGGCGGCCGTCGAGAAGATCTGCTGGCGACGGGTCGGGATCGTGGTGTTGCGCTCGATCAGCTTGGTCATCACGCTCCCCATCGTCTCGATACCGAGCGAGAGCGGGATGACGTCGAGCAGCAGGACGTCCTTCACCTCTCCGGCGAGCACGCCTCCCTGGATCGCCGCACCGACGGCCACCACCTCGTCGGGATTGACCCCCTTGTGAGGCTCGCGACCGAAGAGCTCCTTCACCTTCTGCTGGACCAGCGGAATGCGCGTCGAACCCCCGACGAGCACGACCTCGTCGATCTCCGACGCCGACAGCCCTGCGTCGGACAGGGCCTGGCGGCAGGGCTCGAGGGAGCGCTCCACCAGCTCGCCCACCAGCTGCTCGAACTTGGCGCGCGAGAGCTTCAGGTTGAGATGCTTCGGCCCGCTCTGGTCGGCCGTGATGAAGGGCAGGTTGATGTCGGTCGACGGAGAGGTCGAGAGCTCGATCTTCGCTTTCTCGGCGGCCTCGCGCAGACGCTGCATGGCCATCGCGTCCTGAGACAGATCGATGCCCTGATCCTTCTTGAACTCGGCCACCAGGTACTCGATGACCTTCTGGTCGAGGTTGTCGCCGCCGAGATGGGTATCGCCGTTGGTCGACTTCACCTCGACCACGTTCTCGCCCACCTCGAGGATCGAGATGTCGAAGGTTCCGCCTCCGAAGTCGTAGACCGCGATCCTCTGGTCGTGCTCCTTGTCGAGACCGTAGGCGAGTGCAGCAGCCGTCGGCTCGTTGATGATGCGCTTCACCTCGAGGCCGGCGATCTGGCCGGCGTCCTTCGTGGCCTGCCGCTGGGCATCGTTGAAGTAGGCCGGTACGGTGATCACGGCCGCGCTCACCGGCTGACCGAGGTACTCCTCCGCAGCCCGCTTGAGCTTTTGGAGGATCATGGCCGACACTTCGGGAGGGGTGAACGTCTTGTCGTCGATCTGGACGGCCGCCGCACCCTCCTTGCCCGGTACGACCGTGTAGGGCACGAGCCGGATCTCCTCCGGCACCTCTTCGAGGCGACGCCCCATGAAGCGCTTCACCGAGTAGACGGTGCGGGTCGGGTTGGTCACGGCCTGACGCTTGGCGACCGCACCAACGGGGCGTTCGCCCTCTTCCGTGAAGCCGACCACCGAGGGGGTCGTCCGTCCACCCTCTTCGTTGGGAATGACCGTCGCCTGGCCACCCTCCATCACCGCCACCACGGAATTGGTGGTGCCGAGATCGATTCCGATGACCTTGCCGCCGGCCTTCTGGCCCGCATTCTCGTCCGCCGTTGCCATGCCTGCCTCCCTGGGTCTACGCCGGGAAAGCTCGATCCCGCGACGGGCTTGTCAACGGCTCAGCCTGAAATCGTTGGAAATCCCGTCTCGAGGTCGCCCGACGGGGGCGTCTACACGGGCCGAAACACCCCCAGCACGCCGCACGAGGCCAGCGGCCGGAGGGTGCGCGGGATCGGGCGCCCGGCGGTACGGCCTAGCCGCGGTCGAGATCCGTGGGGCGACGCACCCGCACCGAGAGCGCGGCCCGGTCGGCGAAGGGTCTCCCGTCGAGCCACCAGCTCGCCCCCTCGGCCTCTACCTCGAGCAGGTTCTCGCCGTCGAGCAGACCGTGGAGCTCGCCGAAGGCGCCGTTCGACGCGGTCTCGAGATCGCCGGTGACGTCGGCCCCGTTCAACCGGACGCGCAGACTCCCCGGCGTCACCCGTCCGTCCTCGGGCAGACGCACCATGACCCGGAGGCCGGCGAATCGAACCACCTCGTCGACGTTCGGCGCCACGATCGAGAACAGGCTGGGGCCCCCAGGCGAACCGAGCACGAGTGAGGCCGACAGGGCCAGCGC
>CAYYUT010000671.1:0-1872 GCA_964474935.1 uncultured Spirochaetales bacterium | reverse complement strand
TGCCGTGCTAGACGACATCGGTGATGTTGATGCGCTGGTTCTGGCGCGCGGTGCCGATGGTGCGCCTGGGCTCGCCGGCCGCGCCCTAGGACTCGAGCTCTGCGCGCGCATCCGGCTTCTTCTCGGGCGCGACCTTCGGATTCGATCTCTCGTTCACCGACACGACCGACACGGTCGTCTGGACGATCACGGCCCCGGACAGCACGGCCACGCCGCTCATCCAGGACCTCTCGGGATTCGACCCGCTGAACACGCTCCAGATCTTCACCGTGGGGAGCAAGGGCTCGGTGAGCCTGAGCAGTCTCGAGTTCACGGGGCTCGGCATGAACTTCACCGGCTTCCCGGATCTCGACACCGCACCCTCGCCGGCCAAGACCTTCGAGGAGACCTTCCTGTTCTTTGGGATGGATCTGCTCTCGAACGGCGACTGGTCGCTCACGGGCGACCTCACCTTCGGCAGCCTCTCCGGGAATCCGAGTGAAGGCTCGAAGATCACCGTCAAGCTGAGGGATGCCTCCGTGCTGCCCGAGCCGGGCGCTCTGCTCCTGGCGGCCGCAGCCGCGATGGCTGCCCTTGCCGTGCGGCGTCGCGCTTAGCAAGCTTCGTGGCCCGGTCGGGGCGTGCGGCCCCGGCCGTGCCACGGAGGCTCGATGTCGACCCACCCTCCGGCGGGGCCGAACGGCTCCCGCGATCGCGCTCCGATGCATCGGCGGATTCCGGTTCTCGTCCAGCTTGGCCGTCGGGCCACGCTCGGTTCGCTGCTCTGGCTCGCGGCGACGGGCGTGGCCGGCTGTTCGTGGGAGCAGCGCGCCGACGTACCGGCCCTCGAGCCCGCCTACGAGGGGAGCGAGATCGTCGGGATCCGCGCCAACCGGGTCGACCCGAGCGGTCCCCTCGCCAAGGCCGGGGTGGCACCGGGTGACGTGATCCTGCGCATCAACGGCATCGCGCTCGACGACGAGGCGGCCGGTGCGAGCATCGCCGCCGAGCTGATCTCGCAAGAGCGCTATACGCTCCGACTCCGCGCCCCGGATGGATCGGAGCGGGAGTCGAGCGGCAAGCGCGCCGATCTTCGCTGACCGGAGCGCTACTGCTCGGCGGGAGGTGCGGCAACGGCGGGAGCGCTGGCCGATGGGAACTCGGCCAGGATGGCGCGAACCGACTGGATGCGGGCCTTGCGCGCGTCCACCATGCCGCCCTCGATGCGGGTCTCGGCGGTACCCCGCCACACGTTCTCCGCGAGGCCCTGGTCGTACACGAGCACATCAAGTCGGCCCTCGACGAAGCGCTTCACGACCATGAAATTCGAATCGGGATCGCCGGAGTCGCTGAGCATGCGTTGCTCGGCATCTCGAATCTCGAATGCGACCGTCACATCGGCCTCTTCGCGCGCCACCTGGCGATAGCCCTTGGCCTCGAGCTGGGCCGCGATCTCGTCGCGGATCCTCTGGCCCATCTCGGCGTCGTAGAGCGCATCGGCCGAGACGCTGGCCGGAGGCGCAAGCAGGGCGAAGGTCTCGATCCGGTCGAGACGAACCGGCGCCATCTCCCGGGTGGACACATTCACGGGCACACAGCCGAGCCAGGCCAGCGAGGCGAGCGACACCCCGACGATCCACGCGGACCGCACGCCCAGGAGTGCTCGGCGCCGGGGGACCGACCGGCCGGCCGGGGCCGCGCGGACGGACCGAACGTCGAGACGTCGTTCAACCCTCATGGGGTACGGGTAGCAGAGCCCGAGACGTCGGGAAGGCCGGGGCCCGGTGCCGGGTAAGCCGTCGCAACGCCACCATCCGTCGTGCTGTCGCCGCAGGCCCCCGCGACCTCCCAGCTCTCCACCGTGCCCGTGGGCGCGGCGTCGCCGGCGCCAGC
>CAYYUT010000670.1:0-1875 GCA_964474935.1 uncultured Spirochaetales bacterium | reverse complement strand
ACAAGGCGCTGCTCTACAAGATGAAGGAGAACGGGCTCAGTGAGAGCGCGTAGCGGCCACCGTCACCTTCGGCGCCGTGCGGAAGCAGTGCCTTCCCGCGCGGACGCCGCTTCCGGCATGGATGTCGCTTCCGGCATGGATGCCGCTCTGGGGGTTCGAAGCACGATGATCAGGCGAGCGACCACGAGCCTCGGGAGCTTTGCACGCGCAGGTCTGCTCGGCCTCGCGATCGCGACGGCGGTTGGCACGTCGGGCTGCTCGACGCTGTTCGGGAGTGGTGCGGCACCGCCCCCTTCCGATCCGGACCCGCTCGAACGCACCTACGTGATCGGCCCCGAGGACATGCTCCGCGTCACGGTATGGCGCAATCCGGAGCTCAGCGTCGACGTGCCCGTGCGACCGGACGGCAAGATCTCGGTGCCGCTCGTCGACGACGTGCAGGCCGCGGGACTGACGGCGGAAGAGCTGAAGGACGTGCTCACCGACGAGCTCGCCGAGTTCGTCGCGAACCCCGAGGTGACCGTGATCGTCACCAACATCGGGAGCAAGCGGATCTATCTGGTCGGGGGCCTCGCCCGCCAGACCACGATCCCTCTGAACCAGGACCTGCGCGTGCTCGACGCCATCGTGATTGGCGGCGGCTTCACCCCGTTCGCCGACCGCAAGAACATCCGGGTGTTGAGACGCACCCCCGACGGGATGGTGGAGTACGAGTTCGACTACCAGGCCTTCGTCCGAGGCAAGCTCCCGCTCGAAGCCAACTTCCTGCTGCAGCCCGGCGACACCGTCGTGGTGCCGGACTGAGACCGTCCCCGATGCACGCCCCGCGAACAAGCGCGCTCTGGCTCCTCGGCCTGCTGCTCGCCGGATCGGCCCGGCCCGTGGCCGCCGACGAGCTGCAGCTGTCGCTCGAGAGCAGTGCGGAGTTCGACAGCAACATCTTCCGGCAGGGGGACGACGTGGTGGGGCCCGAGGGCGTGGGACCCCAGGACGAGTTCCTGTTCCGGAACGGGGCCCGGTTCCGGCTCGACCGGCGGAACGCCCGCTTCACCTACAATGTCCTCTATCAGCCGGCCTACGAGAAGTACGTCCGCTTCGATGATCTCGACACCTTCACGCAGCGTCTCAACGCGACCCTCGGCTACCAGATCACCCGCTTCACCTCGATCTCGGTGACCGAGTCGTTCTCGCTCCTGCCCGTCCAGGATCGCGATCCGGTGGACGACGGGGCCGCAGGCGAGACGGTGCTCGGCCGCGAGGAGGTGACCCGGAGTGTCACCACCGTCAATCTGACCCACAACTTCTCGAACCGCCTCCAGGGCAATCTCGTGGGCACCTACTCGTTCCGGAACTTCGACGGCGACGAGCGCCAGGACGACACCAGCTACTCGGGCCAGGCCTTCCTGACCTATCAGCTGAACGACCAGCACCGGATCGGACTCGGGGGGCTCGCCCAGTTCCGCGAGTTCGACGCGGCCGGGGTCCAGCCCGCCAGCGAGAGCACCATCTATCAGGGCTTCGGGATCTGGGAGTACGAGATCGACCCGACCTTCCGGCTCACCGCCCGGGGTGGGCCGGCCTGGACCGACGTGCAGCGCGACTCGTTCGATACGACCACGGCCGGGGTGGTGACGGCCTTCCCGCTCCAGCCCACGACCGAGGCCGACTTCATCGACGCCACCACCTGCCCGACCGGCGACAACGGCCTGCCCTTTCTCTCGGAGGACTGCAACACGGTCGCTCGGGTCGGCGGACCGCCGCCCGAGTCGGTCATCGCCACCAACGAATCGCTCATAGGGATCGACAACGCGAGCCCGCTGGGCGCGGTAACGGCCCTCCCCAGGAGCGAGTTCGCGACCGCGGGCGCTCCGGGCC
>CAYYUT010000669.1:0-1878 GCA_964474935.1 uncultured Spirochaetales bacterium | reverse complement strand
CGCGCGCGCCGTCGCCGAGGCGGGCGCCGCGCTCGACGAGTCGCGGGAGCGCGTCGAGCGGCGGGAGCGGGAGGTCGTCCAACTCGAGGAGTGGGTGGCCGAGCACGGCGAGGTCGGCGCGCTGGCGCCCGCCTGGGAGCGCACCCATGAGGACCTTCCCGGCCGTGCGCGACGCCACCGGACTCCGCTTCGGGGTGGTCGTCGGCCGCTTCAATCACCTGGTGACCGCGCGGCTTCTCGAGGGTTGCGTGTCGGAGCTCCTCTCGCGCGGAGCCGCGGAGTCCGACGTGCACGTCGCCTGGGTACCCGGTGCCTTCGAGATCCCGCACGCCGCGCGGACGCTCGCCGTATCGGGCCGCTACGCGGCGGTCATCACCCTCGGCGCCGTGATCCGCGGCGGGACGCCCCACTTCGACTACGTGTGCCACGGCGTCACGGACGGCGTGCGTGAGGTCTCCCGCGACACCGGCATTCCCGTGGCATTCGGGGTGCTCACCTGCGACGACGTCGATCAGGCGCTCGAGCGTGCCGGTGGCAGCGAAGGCCACAAGGGCGAGGAAGCGGCACTCGTGGCGATCGAGATGGCCCGGCTCCTGCCCTCCCTCGCCTCCGGCGCGGTGGAGGGCCGATGACGGCCGCGCCGAGTCCCCGACACCGTTCGCGCGAGGCGGCGCTGCAGGTGCTCTTCGCGATCGACCTCGCGCAGCGCGACAAGCCCGCCGACCAGGCGGGCGAGGATGCCTTCGCCCTCGTCGCCGACCACTTCGAGCTCCCGGAGGGCGCGCGCGCCTTCGCCAAGGAGTTGGTCACCGGGGTCCAGGCAGCCCGCGTGGCCCTCGACCGGGTGATCGCCGGGCACTCGCGGAACTGGCGGGTCGAGCGCATGAGTGCGGTCGACCGCAACGTGCTGCGGCTCGGTATCCACGAGCTGGAGACCGGCGAGACGCCCGTCGCCGTCGTGATCGACCAGGCCATCGAGCTGGCTCGCCGCTTCGGCTCCGACGCCTCGCCCGGATTCGTGAACGGCATCCTCGACGCCGTGGCGCGAGGCCGCGTCCGGTCCTCCGGCTCGTCGTGACGCCGGTCCTCGCGATCGAGGTCACCTCGACACCGCTCGAGAGGGTGCCCGCCGAGCTGGCGGTGGCTTATCTGTTCGAAGGCGATCGGCCGCTGCGCGGCGGGGCGGGGCGGGCCGACTGGCGGCTGTGCGGAGGACTGTCGGAGCTGCTGCTCGAGGGGCGCTTCCGGGGCGAGCGTGGCGAAGCGGTGCTGATCCCGACCTACGACCGGTTGCGGGCCCCGCGGTTCCTGCTGCTCGGGCTCGGCGCCGAGGATCGTTTCGGTCCATCCGACTGCGCCTCGGCGAGTTTCGATGCCGTCTGCCGTGCCCACGATCTCGGGCTCCGCTCCCTCGTCCTCTCGCCGGCAGGGGACTGGAGCGTCCGAATCCCCCCGGGGGTCGGGGCGCAGGCCGTGGTTCGCGGCGCCGTGGCGGCGCTCGTCGAGCGGCCCGCCGAGCTCCGGCTGCGGATCGTGGCGCCCGCCGAGCGCCTGGGTCGCGTTCGCCGGGGTCTCGAGACGGCCGCCGAGCAGCTCGGCGACGTGGCGGTCGAGATCCGGCTCCCGGCCCGCGAACACCCGGTCGCGAGCGCGGGCCGACGCCCCCGCACGGCCGGGTCTGCTTAAAGTCCACATCCTGCCCACCCGATTGCCTACGGGGGCTTCGGAGGGGAAGTGAGTCTGGTCGGCAACCTGGAGGACCTCGGGCTCGGGGACATCCTCCAGATCATCACATTGTCGCGGAAGTCGGGGACGCTCGCGCTGCGGTCGACCGTCGGCGAAGGATGGATCGTCTTTCGCAACGGCTTGGTGTGCGCG
>CAYYUT010000668.1:0-1890 GCA_964474935.1 uncultured Spirochaetales bacterium | reverse complement strand
CGTCACATCGTCACAGCGCGCGGCGCCGAGCAGTGCGTGCTCACCGACGACATCGAGTACGAGCTGCCCCTCGGGCTCCCCGGGCGGATCGTCGGCGCCCCGATCGCTCGCTGGCAGCTGGAGAGGATGTTCGACTACCGGCACGAGGTGACGCGGCGGGCCTGCGAGGACGAGGCGGCGGAATGAGGGCCGGGATCGCGAGTGCGCGGGAGCCGGACGTGATGGAGCTCTTCGATCCGCACCGGCCCGGGGCCGAGCAGACGGCCTCGGTCGTGAACGACGTGGTGATGGGCGGGCACTCCACGAGTCGCGTCGCCGTCGAGGGCGACGCCCTCGTCTTCTCGGGCACGGTCCGCCTCGACGACGGCGGCGGCTTCGCCTCGATGCGCATCGATCTCCGCCAGGTCGCGGACCTCGAAGGCTTCCGCGGCATCGAGCTCGTCGTGCGGGGCGACGGCCGCCGCTACAAGCTGCATCTGCGGGACGACGTCGGATCGGGCGACGTCCGCCACCAGGGCGCGTTCGAGACGCACGGGGGCGAGCGGCTCGTGCTGCGCCTGGCCTTCCGCGACTTCGAGCCCCGGGTCCGGGGCCGCGCCGTACCCGATGCGGGGCCCCTCGACCCGAGCCGCATCCGCCAGCTCGGCTGCCTCGTCTCGGACGCGCAGGCGGGCCCCTTCCGTCTGGAGCTGCTCGCGGTGCGCGCCTACCGCTGAAGGTCGAGTACGCGGCCTCCGTCGTCGGGCTGGCCGGTCACCCGGTCGCGAAGCGGAGAGAGAAGCAGCCCGGAGCCCCAGGCCTCCCGGATGCCTGCGACCCATCAGGGCCGGGTCGGGAGCGGGCTTCCCGCGCCGCGCGGCCGGTCGGCCTCCTCGTGCAGCGTCCGGAGGAGCGCGGCGGGGGTGCCCGGACGCCCGCGCAGGGCCAGCCAGAGCGCCAGGGGCACGTTGAGTGCGCGGTCCTCGCGCAGCCGCTCCTCGTAGTCCTGCCGCCAGCCCGGCCGCAGCCGCAGGCTCCAGTTGTCGGGGCTCACGGTGCCCGGTCGGTTGTAGATCTCCGTCAGTCCGAACAGGTCCGGGAAGAAGACCGACACATTCCTCGCCGGGCTCGCGAAGACCTGCGCGAACTCGGCGTGGGCCAGGAGGCCGGGCTCGGCGGTCAGCCACCGGCGAAGGCGCTCGCGCTCGTCTTCGGACGGGTCGAGGAGCGAAGCGGCCTGGGCGGCCCGCGCCTCGAGATCGCCGCGCTCGCGCCAGGCGTCGAGCAGATGCCAGACCGGCGGCGTGTCGTGGTTGCCGAACATGATCCAGTCCTCGGGCCGGGCGTTCTCGGGCCGGTACACGTCCCGCGGATTCGTGGGATCGGACTTCTGGGTCACTCGGAAGCGACCGAGGCCGTGGCGCTCCAGCACCCGCGCCAGGGGGTAGGGCAGCGTGCTCAGCACCTCGCACGAGAGCACTCGACGCGGGTCGCCGTGCCGGCCCGCCAGCGCCACCACCCGGTCGAAGACCCGGGCGTAGCGGTCCACCTGGTCCGGGTCGAGGCGCTCGACCCAGCCGTCGGCGTAGCGCGCGACGGCCGGGTCGCGGGCCAGGTCCGCCCGACGCGCGATCGCGTAGCGCGCGAGATCGGGGTGCTCCGGCAGGTCGGGCGACGAGAACAGCCGGGCCCCGTTCTGGACTGCGGCCAATGCATCCGGCGCGTCCGCTCGGTAGACCCACGGGCTCACGAGACCCTGCGGATGGTCGATCCGGATCCCGTCGAACTCGGCGAGCATCTTCTCGATCCGCTCGGTCACGAAGCGCAGGGCCGGTCCGTCCGCTCCCTCGTCGGACCGGACGGCCTCCGGAACGAGGACCGGGTAGTCCCAGGGCTGGCCGTCGGGGTTGG
>CAYYUT010000667.1:0-1896 GCA_964474935.1 uncultured Spirochaetales bacterium | reverse complement strand
ATTCGCAGATCGTCGGGCGAGAGGGCTCCCTCGACGTCCACGCCGACGACGCGACCCACCTCGCGCAGGAAGTCGCGGGTGGCACCGACACCGATGGGCACGCTGCGGACGGTGGGCTGGCCGAAGCTCCGCTCGAGCCAGCGACATGTGGTCTCGGCCACCTCGGGATACAGGCAGACGTTCAGGTCGGCCTCCGGAATCCTCAGCAGATCCTCGGGCGTCGCACCTTCCGGCGCCACCACGCCGACGTCCACGCCGATCGATGCCAGCAGGCGACGGACCTCTTCGACGTCGTCGCGGCACCGGAAGCCGAGCGACGTCGGCCCGAGCAGGTTCGCGCGCGGACGAACCCCTTCGGCACGCGGCGGGCGGGCCGCGCCGGGCTCGGGAGCGCGCGGTGCGAGCACGGTGCGGACGACGCGATAGAAGGTCTCGCTGGCCCCCCAGTTCTCCTTCTTCGAGTAGGCCGGCAGCTCGAGCGGAACCACCGGCACCGGGAGGTCCATGCCGAGCGCGAGCGAGCCCGGCTGGTCCTGGATCAGCTCGGCCGTGCAGGATTCGCCTACCAGCAGCAGACGCGGGGCGTAGCGCTCGACGACGTCGCGGATGGTGGCCTTGGCCAGCTCGGCGGTGTCGCCGCCGAGGTCGCGGGCCTGGAAGGTCGGATAGCTCACGTGGGGGCGCTGATCGCGGCGCTCGATCATGGTGAAGAGCAGATCGGCATAGGTGTCGCCCTGCGGTGCGTGCAACGCGTAGTGCACGCCCTCCATCGAGGTCGCGATGCGCATCGCGCCGACGTGGGGGGGGCCCTCGTATGTCCACAGGGTGAGCTCCATCGTCAGACCGCGAGCCTCTCGCGACGATCGAGCGGTCTCACGAAGAGCTCGGCGAGATCGGCCGCCTGGTCGAAGCCGTGGATCGGGGTGAAGACGAGCTCGATCGACCACTTCGTCCGGAGCCCCTCGGCTTCCAGCGGGTTGGCGAGCCCGAGACCGCAGACGGTGAGGTCGGGGCGGTCGCGGCGCAGCCGGTCGAGCTGCCGATCGACGTCCTGGCCCTCGGAGAGACGCAGAGCGTCCGGAAGGAGCTCGAGCTCGGAACCCACGATCTGGCGGTCGAGGTACGGAACGCCGACCTCGACGAGCTCCATGCCACACTCGCGCTGGAGGAAGCGGGCCAGCGGGACCTCCAGCTGGGAGTCCGGCAGGAAGCTGATGCGTCGGCCCGCGAGTCGCTCGCGATAGCGCGCGAGGGCGCGCTCGGCGCGCGCCACGGCAGGAGCCGCGGCCGCGTCGATGGCTTCGCGGCCGACTCCGCATGCGTCGGCCGCCGCGCGCACCCAGGCGAGCGTCCCCTCGACGCCGAACGGAAACGGGGCGTCGATGCGCCCTGCCCCGCGGGCCGCGAGCGCCCGCGCCGTCTCGCCGAGGAAGGGCTGGGCCAGCAGGAAGCGGGTCCCCGGACCCACCGGGGGGAGCGCCTCGGCCCGCCGCGGCGGCAGGAAGTGCACCGGCCCGAAGCCGGCCGCTGCGAAGAGCCGCGCGAACTGATCCTCGACCACGTCCGCGAGCGTGCCCACCACGAGGAGCGAGCGTTCGTGCTCGGGCAGCGGCGGCAGCTCGGGAACCAGGGCGCGGAGACAGTTGTCCTCGCCCTGCGTGAAGGTCGTCTCGATGCCGCTCGCCGAATAGTCGAGCACGCGCACGCGGCCCTGCTGGGCCAACGACAGTCGCTCGGCCGCCTTGCCGAGATCGAGCTTGATCACCTCCGACGGGCACGAGCCCACCAGGAACAGGAGCTTGATGTCGGGCCGTCGTGCGAGGAGGGTCGTGACCACACGGTCGAGCTCCTCGTTGCAGTCCGCCATTCCGGCGAGGTCGCGGTCCTGGAGGATGG
>CAYYUT010000666.1:0-1902 GCA_964474935.1 uncultured Spirochaetales bacterium | reverse complement strand
GGAATCGGGGGCTGCGGTGGGTGGTGCTGGTGCTGACCGGGCCTGACGGGCCCGACGCCTCGGGCATGTGGCAAGAAACGCAAGTCTCGTTGCCGGCATGGTCATCGAGCTCGGAGCCCGTGGTGCAGACCGGTAGACCGGCCGGATTGGAGTGGTTGCCGTGGCACGCGAGGCAGAGGGTCTTGCCGTCAGCCAACGCCGACAGGGCCGGTCCGTTGCCGTGAACCGGGGAGCGCCCGTCCTCGACATTCCGCGCTGACCGCATGACGTCGTCTTTCGCAGCCACGATCAGCTTGGCGCCCTTCGATTCGGCCGCTTCTCGGACGGCCTCGATGTTGTGGCACGCCGAGCACGAGACGCCGGCGAGGGCCGCAGGCGAGTCCGTCCGACCGTTGGCGCGGGGGGCATGGCAGTTTTCGCACTTGCCCTCGATCTCATGTCCCTTCTTCAGCCGGAACTGGCGCATCGCCCCGAAGATCGGGTCTTTGGTTTGGTGGGCGTTGGCGTGCATGCTCTCGGTCCACTCGGCGTACACGGCGCTGTGACAGGTGGCGCAGGTCGATGGGTCATCGAGGTCGATGGGCTGCTCGATGGCGGCGGCGAGCTGCACGGCGATCTCGGACGGCGTCACCTTGGACGGCGTCACCTTGGACGGCGTCGCCTTGGACGTGGGCTCGGCGCGCTTGGTCTCGCACGCCGCGGTCCACACGCCCACCGCCAGGAGCCCGAGGACGACGCCCGCCCGCGGGGAGGTCGCCCGACGCAGACCTGGGCCTTTGAGGCGCTCTTCATGCAGGGTCGGGATGTACATCCTCGTGATGTCCTCTCTCCTCGATGATCAGGGCTTGGGAGCGCAGGATCGCGCGGACGACCTTCTCCCGCCCGCGGCCCAGGAGCCGCTGGATGGTCCCCCGGGACACGCCCATCGACGCACCGGCGGCCTGCTGGTCGAGGCCCTCGACGTCGCACAGGCGCATCGCCTCGAGCTCGCTCAGTCGAAGACGCACGACCTCGAGCGCCTGCATGGGGGTGCGGGCGGGTTTGAAGATGCGCTCGCCCTCGTAGCCCTGGCAGCGCCGGCGTTTGAGAGGTCTGGGCATGTCTGGGGTGACTCCGATTATGAGCATATGCACAAAACTCTTCGTACGACAACCGATTGGGGAAAGCTGCTTCACCGATGGAGGCGCCCCCGAGAAATCCGAGGGGGGGTGTCACAAGTCGGCTTCAGCGGCCCATCCGCCATGTGGTGATCCCGCCGTTGCTGCTCGTCGCCGTGGCCTCGACCTCGGTCGACGTCGAAGCGCTGGTCCAGGAGGCCCTGGAGGCCCATCCCGACCTCGAGGCGGCCCGTCGAGCGGCGTCGGGGGCCGAGCTTCGGGCGGAGACCGCCAAGGCGTTCCCGGACCCCATGTTCTCCGTCCACGCAAAGAACGTCCCCCTCGACCCCTTCGGCTTCGACGTCACACCGATGACCGGGGTCGAGCTCCGTCTGAGCCAGAGGCTGCCGTGGCCCCGAAAGCTCGGGCTGCGCCGAGCGTCGAGCCGTGAACTCGCCCAGGCGAAGGCCGCCTTCTCCGGAGAGTCCGAGAACGGGCTGGCTGCCGAGGTTCGGAGGGCGTTCTACCGCATCCACCTCTACGACATCACCGAGGGGGTCCTCGAAGACGAGATTCGACTGCTGAAGACGCTGGCCGCCAGCGTCGACGCCAAGTACCGCGTCGGGCAAGGGGCGCAGCAGGATCTCCTTCGAATCCAGGTTCAGCGGCTCCGGGTCGAAAACCGCCTCCTCGAGGCCCGTCGCCTTCGCTCGCAAGGCGAGTTTCGGCTCAATCAGCTGCTGGGAAGACGTTCGGCTCGCCTCATCCCCAAGCTCATCGACGTGCCCCTGTCGGTGCTGCATCC
>CAYYUT010000665.1:0-1904 GCA_964474935.1 uncultured Spirochaetales bacterium | reverse complement strand
GGCGGGGTGTGGTCGGCTGTTTCGGGTGGGAACCGGAAGCCCCGGCCCGGTTCGTCGAGCTGATGCGAAGACACTCAGTGATCCAGCAGCACCGCATCCACCTGCGCGACTCCAAGTTGCTGGAGGACCTGACCGAGGCGACGAAAGGAGGAGCGGACGAGACGCACGCGATCGCCGAAGCCCTGCAGTCGCCGATACGTTTCCTGGAGGGCCTCGTCGTCGACATCGAGACCGAGCAGTCGGGCCTCCGGCCCGCTCCGCTCGAGCAGCGCCTCGGCATGGCCGCCACCCCCGACCGTCGCGTCGACCATCCAACCATCCCGGGAGGAGCCCGGTGCGGATCCCAGGGCCGGCGCCAGTGTCTCGACGACCTCGTTGAGGAGAACCGGTCGGTGCCAGACGCGCGCCGTCAAGCCGAAGCGGTCGCGGGGCAGGCTGCCGCCGCTCGTCTCGAAAGTCTGGGGTGTCCCGGAGCCCTCACATCCGCGGGAACGGACCACGCCCCCCAACACAGTCCGCCCACCGCGGAAACCACGGGGCTCCGGGAACACCCCAACCTCTCATTGGGAGGACCTTCGTCCTCCACCCCCCATACGAACCCAGGGCCGGGTCTTCCGGTCCGACCCGCGCCCGTCAGTTCAGCTGCGCCACGATCGAGGAGATCTCGTCGAACCGCTCGCGGGTCGACCGCAGCTCCTCGTCGAAGCGGGCCTTGTTCCAGAGCTCGATGTGGGGACCGAGACCAGCCACGGTCACCTCTTTCTCGAGCGAAGCGTGCTCGCGCAGGTGCGGCGGCACCAGGATCCGACCCGATCGATCGATCGGGCAGGGCGTGGCGCCCGCCATCAGGAAACGTTGCAGCGCGCGAACCTCGGGATGGATCGGCGACGCGTCGCGGAGTCGCTTGTCCATCGCGGTGAAGTCGTTCATCGGGTAGAGCGCCAGGCAGTTCGGGAGATGCGTGAGGATCGGGGGCTTCTTTCCCATCTTATCGAGCTCCGTCCGGAATCCAGCCGGAATGCTGACGCGACCCTTGTCGTCGATGGTGTGCACGAAGCGGCCCAGAAACATCGTTTGCCTCGCCTGGGCGACGACCCTCGGCCTGGGGGGACGGGATCGGCGGCGGTGACGGCTCCGTATCCCACCTCATCCCACTTCGTGCCACCGAGCACCACTTTTATCCCTCCACGCGTCGGAGCGCAACGAAAAAATGAGTCCCATCGGCAAGTTTCGGGTGGGATGCGGGGCTCGCCAGATGCGGGGGGTGAAGGCGCGTGCAGCCACAAGATCTGGAGCGGACCCGCGCGGGACGCCGGTCGGCTCAGACGTCAGGCGGCGCCGAGGCCCGGAAAGCGGGAGCCGTGCACGGAGGCAAGGCGTCCCACCACCGCGTCGACGACGCCGCCCGGAGCGAGGTCGGTCGCCGAGGGGGGCGTGACGGAGGTGTCGAGCAGGGCGTCGAGGACCGCGCGGGTGCCTTCGAGGAGGCCCTGGTGCGCGTAGCCGCCTTCGAGAACCAGCGCGAGCCGGCCCCGACAGCAGCTCTCGGCCACGGCGCGGGCGATCCGCGCCATTCCGAGGAATCCCTCGCCCGACAGCCGCATCTGGGCCAGGGGGTCGCTCGCATGGGCATCGAAGCCGCAGGACACGATCACGAGCTCGGGGCGGAAGGCCTCGGCCACCGGCACCAGCACGCGTTGGAGGATTCCGAGATACTCGGCGTCGCCGCATCCCGCCGGGAGCGCCGCGTTCACGGTGGCGCCCACTCCGCGCCCGATCCCCGCCTCCTCGATCCGTCCGGTGCCCGGGTAGAAGGGGAACTGGTGCGTGGAGAGGAAGAGCACGTCCGGGGCGTCCTCGAAGAAGTGCTTGGTTCCGTTCCCGTGGTGGACGTCCCAGTCGTG
>CAYYUT010000664.1:0-1906 GCA_964474935.1 uncultured Spirochaetales bacterium | reverse complement strand
GGGTGCAGAGCAGGACGAAGGTCTCCTCGTCGGTCTCGAAGCTCCGCACGGGCAGCGTGGTCTGGACACGTTCCCCGTCGGCGAGCTGGAGCAGGTTGGCGAGCGACTTGCCCCGCGCCGCACGGCCGAGCTGGGGAAGCTGGTAGACCTTCTGCCAGTGGACGCGGCCGCGGTTGGTGAAGAACAGGATGTAGGCGTGCGTCGAGGCCACGAACAGATTCTCGACGAAGTCGGCGTCGCGGGTGCCCATGCCCGAGACGCCCTTCCCCCCACGCCGCTGCGCGCGGTACTGGGTGATCGGGTTCCGCTTGATGTATCCGAGGTGCGACACGGTCACGACCATGTCCTCCTCGGCGATCAGGTCTTCGGTGGTGAGGTTCTCGACCGGGTCGGTGAGCTCGGTGCGCCGTTCGTCGCCGAACTTGTCGCGGATCTCTTCGAGCTCTTCGATCACGACGTCGAGGATGCGCGCCTCGGACGCGAGCAGAGCCTTCAGGTCCTCGATCTTCGCGCGGAGCTCGGTGAGCTCGTCCATCACCCGCTGGCGTTCGAGCGCGGTGAGGGCCCGGAGTCGCATGTCGAGGATCGCCCGGGCCTGGATCTCGGAGAGCCCGTAGCGTTCCATCAACGCATCCCGGGCCGCGTTGCCGTCGGCCGCGCGCCGGATGATGGCGATCACGTCGTCGAGGTGATCGAGGGCGATCGCGAAGCCTTCGAGCACATGGGCGCGCGCCTCGGCCTGAGCGAGGTCGTAGGTGGCCCGGCGCACGACCACCTCGCCGCGGAAGTCGAGGAAGTGCCGCAGGCACTGCTTCAGCGTGAGCACGCGCGGTTGTCCGTTCACGAGCGCGAGCATGTTCACGCCGAAGGTCGACTGCAGCGGTGTGGTCTTGTAGAGCTGGTTCAGGACGACCTCCTCCTGGGCGTCGTTCTTCAGCTCGAACACGATCCGCATGCCCTGCATGTTCGACTCGTCGCGCAGGTCCGAAATGCCCTCGATCTTCCCATCGCGCACGAGATCGGCGATGCGTTCGAGCATCGCGCCCTTGCCGACCATGAACGGGATCTCGGTGACCACGATGCGGCGTCCGCGCTTCGAGTCCTCGAAGTCGGCGCGGGCCCGCACCGTGAGGAGTCCTTTGCCCGTGGCGTAGGCGCTCCGAATCCCGTCGCGCCCGCAGATCATCGCTCCCGTCGGAAAGTCGGGACCCGGGAGCTTCTCCATCAGGTCGTCGAGCGTGCAGTCGGGCTGGCGCGCCTCGAGCACGAGCGCGTCCACCAGCTCGCGCAGGTTGTGGGGCGGGATGTTGGTGGCCATGCCGACCGCGATCCCGGCCGAGCCGTTGGCGAGCAGGTTCGGGAAACGGCTCGGAAGCACCACCGGCTCGGGCATGCTCCCGTCGAAGTTGAGCGCGAAGTCGACCGTCTCGCGGTCGATGTCGCGGAGCATCTCCTCGGCCAGTCGGTTCAGACGCGATTCGGTGTAGCGGTAGGCGGCTGGCGGGTCGCCGTCGATCGATCCGAAGTTCCCCTGGCCGTCGATCAGGGGGTATCGGAGTGAGAAGTCCTGGACCATGCGGACCATCGTATCGTAGACGGCCGAGTCGCCGTGGGGGTGATAGTGCTTGAGGACCTCACCGACGACGCCCGCGCACTTCGAGTAGGGGCGGTTGGCGGCGAGCCCCTCCTGGTTCATCGCGTAGAGGATGCGCCGGTGCACCGGCTTGAGGCCGTCGCGCACGTCGGGCAGCGCGCGGCTGATGATGACCGACATCGAGTAGTCGAGGAACGACGCTCGGACCTCGTCCTCGATGGCGATGCTGGGCCCGCCGGCCGGCGGGGGTGTAGCTCCCTCCTCCGGGGGAGAGGGCTCGTTGGGCTCGTCGGGTCCGTCGGACACGGGTGG
>CAYYUT010000663.1:0-1908 GCA_964474935.1 uncultured Spirochaetales bacterium | reverse complement strand
AGCTCGATGAAGAAGTGTCCCTCGCTGTCGGCCCTCGCATCCCAGTCGATCAGCTCGTCCCACTTCTCGACGAAGGCCTGGACGTACTCGGCCTGGTAGTGGTCGGACTGGCGGTCCCGGGTCGGGTCGTCTCCGTACTGCTGTCGTGCGGGGATCTCGTCGAGGCGGATGGCGCGGGTCATGCGGACTCCTCTCGTTGGCTGGATGTCGGATGGTCGGCGGGTTCGGGACCGGAGTCGGCCTCGGCGACGAGGGCTTCCTCGGCGGGCGCGAGCGCCTCGGTCGTGAGCACCGGGGCGGCGGGCAGCGACTCGGCATCCATGAGCGACGCGATCCGCTCGAGGGTCGCGAGCATCTGGGTTCGCTCCCAGTCTGCGAGCCGCTTGAGCTCCTCGAGGAAGCGATCCTGGAGCGGCGAGGGCGCCTCGCGCAGCACCTCGGCCCCCCGGGTCGTGAGGGTGCAGATCACGCTGCGGCGATCGGAGGCGCTCCGCTCGCGCCGGACGAGCCCCGCGCGCTCCATTCGGTTCAGGATCCCCGTCACCGTCGGCTGGCTCAGGTTGATGGCGCGCGCGAGCGCGCCGACCCCCACCGGGCCCAGCCGGGCGAGCTCGCGCAGGGCGACGAGCTGGGGCCCGCTGACGTGGTGACCCCGGATCAGGGTGCGCGAATGGAGATCGACCGCGCGAACGATCCGGCGGATCGCCGTGAGAATCTCGTCTTCGAGCACGTCCGGGTGCACGGTCCCTCCACGTCAGGTCTGGGGGCTGGGGCGCGGCGAACGGGCCTCGCGCTGCGCATGGGTAGCGAACCCGGGCCCGATTTCCATCGGACACAATCTTCCCAGTGGCCCGAGTCTCCCATAAGATACTGATGTAATTGATGTTTTAAAGTTTTGTGTCGAATGGGACGATCCGCGCCCGGACGGGTCCCTGGGCTCGGACGGGCCGGCCCTTGGCCGCTAGCCTCGGGCCAACGCCCGCGGCCTACCTCGTGTGGCCTCGAGGAGGATTCCGGTGATCGCGATTCGCAAGGCCGCCGATCGTGGCCACGCCCGGCACGGCTGGCTCGAGAGCTTCCACACCTTCTCGTTCGCGAGCTACCACGATCCGCGCTTCATGGGATTCCGCGACCTGCGGGTGATCAACGAGGACCGCGTGGCCCCGGGGCAGGGCTTCGGTGCACACGGGCATCGCGACATGGAGATCGTGACCTACGTGGTCGAGGGCGCGCTCGAGCACCGGGACAGCCTCGGACACGGCTCGATCATCCGGCCCGGCGACGTGCAGCGCATGTCGGCCGGCCGCGGCATCACCCACAGCGAGTTCAACGCGCACGGGGATGAGCTCCTCCATTTTCTCCAGATCTGGATCCTCCCGGCCCGACACGGCGGCGAGCCCTCGTACGAGCAGCGCCACTTCGGCGAGGCCGAACGCCGCAACCGCCTGCGCTGCGTGGTCTCGCCCGATGGAGGCGACGGGTCGCTGCGGATCGACCAGGACGTCGCCATCCACGCAGCCCGGCTCGACACCGACTCTTCGGTGACGCACCGGCTCGCCCCGGATCGCCACGCCTGGATCCAGCTCGTTCGAGGCCGGCTCGATCTCGAAGCGGACGGAACGATCGCGTCGCTCGAACCGGGGGACGGGGTCGCTGTCACCGATTCGGAGGCCATCGCGCTCCGGGCCGACCAGCCCGCCGAAGTCCTGCTCTTCGATCTCGCCTGAGCCTCGGCTCGGCGGACGGGCGCGCGGCCTGGCGGCGGCCACCGGACGCGGCCGTCGATGGCCATGCGCGCGACACGCCGTGGTCTCGCGGCGCAGGGGCCGCCGGGGGATGCGCGAAGCGAGCCGCGGGGGCGCCGGACTGCTGGGGGATGCGGGGAGCGAGCTGCGGGGTCGCCGGGCT
>CAYYUT010000662.1:0-1919 GCA_964474935.1 uncultured Spirochaetales bacterium | reverse complement strand
GTGCGCCTGGGCTTCCTCGCGGCCCAGCGCGTGGCCGCGATGGGCGGCCGCCTCGGCGCCGGCGCGGACGGCGACGAGGAAGAGCCCGATCCCGCCGCTCTCCTCGACGTGCAGTGCGCCCTGAACGGAGCCTTCGGGCATTTGTACGAAGAGGTGGATAGCCCCTTCGCGCTGCCGATGCGGCTCCTGCGGGCAGATCGCGAGGTCGATCCGGATGCACGGCTCGTGGTCTTCGTCCACGGTCTGTGTCACAGCGAACGGGGCTGGCAGAATCCCGAGCACGGCCGCTTCGGCGAATGGCTCCGCCGACGCTTCAACGCCCGGAGGGCCTACGTCCGGTACAACTCGGGTCTGCGCATCTCGACCAATGGCGCCCGCCTCGCCGAGCTGCTCGAGCGCGAGGCGCCCGAGCGCGAGATCGTCCTGGTGGGCCACAGCATGGGCGGGCTCGTCGCGCGGAGCGCGCTCCACCACGGCGAGGCCGACGGCCACGACTGGGTGAAGCGGGTCAGTCGTCTGGCCTGTCTCGGTTCGCCCCACAAGGGCACCCGGCTCGAACGTCTCGGCAACTACGCGAACCGCCAGCTCGGAGCGCTGCCCTGGACGCGGCCCTTCATGCGGCTCGGCAACCTGCGCTCGGACGGCATCCGCGATCTGCGCTTCGGTCACCTGAGTGAAGACGACTGGCGCGAGCGCCATCCGGACGATCCGCGCCCGGCCTACAGCTCGGTGGGCCTCGCCTCCCACGTCGACCATCTCCACGTCGCCGCGCTCCCCGCCGAGCGGGGCGGCTCGCACGCGATCGGCGACTGGCTCGTGCCGGTGCGGAGCGCCCTCGCGCACGGCCTCCACCCCGAGGACGGGGTGCGGCGCGAGCTGCTGCGCGGGCTCCACCATCTGTCGCTGCTCGCCGATGCCCGCGTCTACGACACGCTCCGGCGCTGGCTGGACGACGGCGGCTGAGCGCTCCGGGCCCGGGCGCCGCTACCCACGCATCGCCCGACGCCGCCCTTCGAGCAGGCTGTAGGCCGCCGGGAGCACGCCCAGCGTGAGCAGCGTCGCCGCCCCGAGCCCGAAGATCATCGAGAAGCCGAAGGGTGCCCAGAAAGCCCCGCCCCCGAGCGAGAGCGGGAGCAGGCCCCCGATCGTCGTCACCGAGGTCATCGCCACGGCCCGCAGACGCGTGCGCGCGCCGCGGGCCACCGCGTCGGTGAGCGCCACCCCCTCGCCCCGGTGCCGATTGATCGTGTCCACCATCACGATCGAGTCGTTCACGGCGATTCCGGTGAGCGAGATCATTCCGAGGAAGGCCATGAACGAGAACGGATTGCCGGTGACGGCGAGTCCGACGCTCGCGCCCATCAGCGACATCGGGACGGCGAGCAGGATCAACGCCGGCTGTGCGAGCGACTGAAAGCGCACGACGAGGATGATGTAGATCAGGAACACCGCGACCACCGCCGCCTTCAGGAGCGACAGGAACGAGCGCTCCACCTCCTGTCGCTGGCCCGTGAAGATGATGTCGTAGCCCGGCGGCAGATGGACGGCCTGGCGGATGCTCCGTTCCACCTCGCCGGTGGTGGCGACGAGCGAGGCGTCCGCTTCGAGGTCGGCGCGCACGAAGGCCTCGCGCTTGCGGTTGTACCGGAGGATCGAGGCGAGGCCGAAGCCCGGCTCGAGCTGCGCGACGTGCTCGAGTGGCACCGCATTCGCGGCCGCAGGGCTCCAGAGCGGGAGCGCCGCCAGGTCGGCGGCGTGTCGGCGTTGGTGGGCGGCCAGGCGCACCCGTACGCCGATCTCCTCGTCGTCTTCGCGGAAGGTGGTGGCCTCGACCCCGTCGATGGCCGTACGCAGCGCCGTCGCTACGTCGAGGTGGCTCACCCCGAGCAGGTTGGCCCGGGCGGGATCGACCCGCGCCT
>CAYYUT010000661.1:0-1923 GCA_964474935.1 uncultured Spirochaetales bacterium | reverse complement strand
GACTGCCTCGAGCTGCTGCACTTCCACATCGGCTCGCAGATCACCGCGATCCGGGCCCACAAGGACGCGCTCCGCGAGGCCTCCCAGATCTTCGTCGGCCTGCACGAGATGGGGGCCGCGCCCAACCTGATCGACGTGGGCGGCGGTCTCGGGGTCGACTACGACGGCTCCCAGACCAACTTCCATTCGTCGATGAACTACTCGGTCCAGGAATACGCCAACGACGTGGTCGCCACCATCCAGGAAGCCTGCGACGAGAAGCGGATCCCGCACCCCGACATCGTCACCGAGTCGGGCCGCGCCATGGCGGCCCACCACTCCGTGCTCGTGTTCGACGTGCTCGGGGTCCACCAGGTGCTCTCGGGCAAGCCCCCCGAGCCGGTGCACGAGAGCGAGCCCAAGGTGCTGAAGGACCTGTGGGAGGTCTGGTCCTCGATCTCGAAGAAGAATGCCCACGAGGCCTACCACGACGCCATCCAGCTGAAGGAAGACGCCACCGCGCTCTTCTCGCTCGGCCAGCTCGACCTGCGGACCCGCGGACGCGTCGAGCGGCTCTTCTGGGACTGCTGCGAGAAGATCCTCCGGACGGTGCGCGACCTGCCGCACGTCCCCGAGGATCTCGAGGCGCTCGAGAAGGGTCTGGCCGACACCTACTACGGGAACTTCTCGGTGTTCCAATCGGCCCCCGACCACTGGGCCGTGAAGCAGCTCTTCCCGGTGATGCCGATCCACCGGCTGGGCGAGGAGCCGACGCGACGCGGACTGTTCGCGGACCTCACCTGTGACAGCGACGGCAAGATCGACCAGTTCATCGACGAGCACGACGTGAAGGACGTGCTCGAGCTGCACGCCTGGTCGGGCGCGCCCTACTACGTGGGCATGTTCCTGGTCGGGGCCTACCAGGAGATCCTGGGCGACCTCCACAACCTCTTCGGCGACACCGATGCGGTCCACGTGACGATCGACGCCGACGGTGGGTACTCGGTCGACCACGTGGTCGAGGGCGACGAGGTGGCCGACGTGCTGCGCTATGTCCAATACGACCCGCGCTCGCTGATCGAGAAGGTGCGTCAGACGGTCGAGGAGGCTTCACGACGCGGCCAGATCAGTCTCGAGGAGTCGGCGCGCCTGCGTCGGCGCTACAAGCAGGGACTCGAGGACTACACCTACCTGAGCCGCGAGGACTAGTGGCCTCGTCCGGGAGCCCGCCTGCAGTCGGGCGCGTGTGCTGGCCGCTGGCGACGTTCCACTCCGTGTGGCGTAGCCGTGCCATGCCTCGGTCGCGGGCCCTTCCGGCGACCCGCCGCCACGCGCTCGACGGGCTCGGAGCCGTGCGAGGGGACTTCCGACACGAGCGCCGACTTTCTGGAACGGGACACGAGCCGGGGGCTCGAGCACCCCGCTGACCACGAAGAGCCCCCATTTGGCCGACCCCCGCCCGCTTCGGATCGTGTCCTGGAACGTGAACGGTCTGCGCGCCTGTACGCGCAAGGGCTTCCCCCGGTGGCTCGGCCGTGCCCGTGCCGAGATCGTCGGTCTGCAGGAGGTCCGGGCGCGGCACGAGGACCTGCCCGAGCCGATCCGACGGCTCCGGGCCTGGCACCAGCACTACGTCGAGGCCGAGCGGCGTGGCTACAGCGGCGTGGGGCTGCTCTCGCGTCGGCCGATCGAGGCGGTCGAGACCTCGCTCGGCGAGGAGCGCTTCGATCGCGAAGGCCGACTCCAGATCGCCCGCTTCGGACGCCTGTCGCTCGCGAACGTCTATTTTCCGAAGGGGAGCGGGACCGATCGCGACAATAGCCGCGTTCCCTACAAGCTCGAGTTCTACCGAGCCCTGTTCGAGCGTCTCGAGCGGCTTCGGCGCGGGGGCCGCCGCGTCATCGTGATGGGCGACTTCAACACGGCCCACGAGGAGATCGACCT
>CAYYUT010000660.1:0-1928 GCA_964474935.1 uncultured Spirochaetales bacterium | reverse complement strand
CGCGCCCATGGCGTCGGCGATGCGGTCCGAGCCCACCTCGCGCGGGTCCTTGTACTCGTAGTCGTCGAGCGCGATCGTGTAGCCGCGAGCCTTCAGCTCGCGACAGCGTGCCTGGATCGCCTCGTCCGGGACCACGGTCTCGAGCACTTCCAGCACCACGCGGTCCTTCGGCAACACCTCGACCACCTCGGAGAGCAACATGTCGCGGGTGAGGTTGACGAAGCCGTGGTGCTTGCCGAGCACCTCGGCGACACCGATGTTGGCGAAGGTGTGGATGATCACGTGCGAGGCGGCGCTCACGTGGTCGGAGATCCGGGCGCTGGTGGCGTGGGCCGAGTCGCGGAACAGGAGCTCGTAGGCCGCAATCCGTTCACGCGGATCGAGGATCGGTTGACGGCCGATGAAGACTTCCTTGTCGTGCTGCATCCATGCCCCGTGCGGGCCGACCCTCGGGACGGCCAAAGGGGCGTATCGGCCCGCGGCGCCCTCGAGCTGAGCCCACCGCCCCGGGGCGACGTCGCGACGACCTGGCGCCACTCGCCGGGCCCCGGGTCGACGTCGCGACGACCTGGCGCCACTCGCCGGGCCCCGGGTCGCTCAGGGCTTGAAGCGGGCCTCGGGCCACCAGGGGTAGAAATCCGGCATGTCGCGCGAGGGGCTCATCTCGAAGCGAGGGGGCCGCTTTTCCAGAAAGCTCGATACTCCCTCGTAGGCATCCTTCGACGAGCCCATGAAGAAGATCGCCTTCGAATCCACCCGGTGCGCCTCCATCGGATGGGAGGCACCCAGCATCTTCCACAGGAGCTGCCGTGCGAACGCGACCGACACCGCGCTCGTGTTCTCGGCGATCTCGGCCGCCAGGCTCCGCGCCGCCGGCAGCAGCTCGTCGGGCGCGAGCAGGCGCGACACGAGCCCCCCCGCGAGCGCCTCGTCCGCCGAGAAGACCCGGCCCGTCGCCACCCACTCCATGGCCTGCGAGATCCCCACGATCCGCGGCAGGAACCAGCTGCTGCAGGCCTCCGGCACGATGCCGCGGCGTGCGAACACGAACCCCATTCGGGCCGACTCGCTCGCCAGGCGGATGTCCATGGGCAGGCACATCGTGATGCCCACCCCGACCGCGGGACCGTTGATGGCGGCGATCACCGGCTTCTTGCAGTCATAGATGCGCAGCGTGACGCGACCACCGCCGTCACGATGGTCGACGATCGCCTCGCGCTGGGTCGAATCGAAGGTCTCGCCGCCGCCACCCAGGTCGGCCCCCGCGCAGAAGCCGCGACCGTTGCCCGTGACGATCACCACCCGCGCCTCGTCGTTCGCATCGATCTCGTCGAAGACTGCCAACAGATCGCGCATCATCCCGTCGGTGAAAGCGTTCAGACGATCGGGACGGTTGAGGGTGAGGGTGAAGATCCCGTCCTCGAGGGACGTTTCGAGAGTCTCGTACGGCATCGGGCCTCCTGTCGGGAGTGGCACGATACACTAGTGTCCGAGTCCGGGGTTTCGGCGCCCGACTCGATGCTCGGACCCGAAGCTCGGGCCCGATGGTCGGGCCCGGTGTCTGGCTCGTGCGGCTCCGAGCGTGCCGGGAACGAATCCCCATCCGGAGGAGCCATGCCCACCTACTGCCTGATCGGTCGCGACGGGAGCGAGGGCGCCGAGGGGCGCAAGCGCCACCGCGAGGCGCATCTGGCCGGACTCGAGACGCTCACCGCGGAAGGCCGTGTACGCTTCGCCGGCCCGCTCCGCGATGCGGAGGGCACTCCCGTCGGTAGCGTCGTCATCTTCGACGCCGCGAGTCTCGAAGAGGCCCGCGCCACGGCGGCCGCCGACCCCTACGTCGTCGAAGGCGTGTTCGGGAGCCACGAGGTCTTCGAGACGCTGCCCGTCTTCCAGCGCTGAAGGAGGAAGCGGCGTTCCCTAGCTTC
>CAYYUT010000659.1:0-1932 GCA_964474935.1 uncultured Spirochaetales bacterium | reverse complement strand
CGGGCCACTTCCGTTGCTCTCGTCGTCCCCGTCGGCCCTGCCCTGGTCGATGCGCCCGCTCCGCGCGATGCGGATGGGCCGCCCCTGCGCCGCGACCGCCCGCCGCGGCGCGGCCGTGCTTGCCCCCCTGATGCTGGCGCTCGCGCTTCCCGGGCCCGCCGGCGCCGCTCCGGGCGAGTACCGCGCCACGATCCGGCGCACCTCGTTCGGCATCCCCCACGTGCTCGCCGACGACTTCGGCGGAGCCGGCTTCGGGTTCGGCTACGTGTTCGCACAGGACAACATCTGTGTGCTCGCCCGCGAGCTGCTGAGCGCGAACGCCGAGCTCGCCCGCTTCTTCGGTGACTCGGGTCGCAACGTCGAGAACGATCTCTTCTACACGTTCTGGTCGAACGATGCGGTAATCGACGACTTCATCGCGAGCGCCAATCCGATCGCGCGCGAGGCGATCCAGGGCTACGCCGCCGGCTACAACCGGCATCTTCGGGAGGTCGGGCCGGGTGGGCTCCCCGCCGATTGTCGCGCCCAGCCCTGGGTGCGCGAGATCGACGAACGCGATCTCTTCCGTCTCTATTACAAGCTGATCACGCGGGCCGGGGCGGAGCCCCTGTTCCGCAACATCGTGGCCGCACAGCCGCCCACTCCGGTGATCCAGACGGAGGGCGAGCCCGCGACGCTCGCCACGGCACCGCCCGCGCCCGATCTCACGGATCCGGCCGTCGTCACCCGACTGGCCCGGGCGACGGAGTTCCCCGCATGGAAGCCCGAGGAGATGGGGAGCAACATGTACGCGATCGGCCGGGACGCTTCCGAGAACGGCAAGGGTCTCGTGCTCGTGAACCCGCACTTCCCGTGGACCGGACCGCTGCGCTGGTACCAGATCCACATGACGGTACCCGGCCAGCTCGACTCGATGGGCGTGGCCCTGTTCGGGGCGCCGATCCCGCTGATCGCCTTCAACCAGCACGTGGCCTGGAGCCACACCGTCTCGGCGGCGCGTCGCTTCTCGATCCACCAACTCGCCCTCGAGCCCGGCAGTCCCACCTCCTACCGGATCGACGGCAACCTCCAGGCGATGACGCCCACGACCGTGTCGATCGAGGTGCTCGAGCCCGACGGCAGCCTGTCGACCCGCGAGCACACCTTCTGGGAGAGCGAGTTCGGGCCGATCCTGGTGCTGCCGCCCCTGATCAGCTGGAGCAACGTCTCGGCCTTCGCGCTGCAGGACATCAACCGGCGGAACTTCCGGGTGCTCGACGTCTTCCTCGGAATGAACCAGGCGAAGAGCGTGGACGAGCTGCAGGCGGTGCTCGAGCAGCAGGTCGCCCTGCCGTGGGTGAACACGGTCGCGGCCGACGACCAGGGCAATGCGTTCTACGGCGACGTCGGCCCGGCGCCCCACATCACCCCCGATCTCTTCGCCCGCTGCGGCAACCCGTTCCTGCTGTCCCTGGTGCAGGTCTTCGTGCTCGACGGCTCGCGCTCGGAATGCCGTCTGGGCACCGATCCCGACGCGCCTGCGCCCGGCATCTTCGGGCCGTCGAACGTGCCGCAGCTCCGCCGCGACGACTACGTCCAGAACTCGAACGACAGCCACTGGCTGACGAATCCCGCTCAGCCCCTCGAAGGCTTCTCGGCGGTGTTCGGGGGCGAGCGCCAGGGGGTGAGCTTCCGGACCCAGATGGGGATCGTCCAGGCGCAGGAGCGTCTGGCGGGCAGCGACGGGCTCTCGGCTTCGACCACCTTCAGCCGCGATCTGCTGCAGGACATCCTGTATGGCGATCGCAATCTCACGGGCGAACGCTTCGCCGACGACGTGTTCCAGGTGTGCAGTGACGGCCCGCTCCAGATCCCCATCGAAGGGGAGAAAGTCGACAACGGGTTCGCCTGCGAGCTGATCGCCCTCTGGGATCGCCGCGTGAAGGTGTCGAG
>CAYYUT010000658.1:0-1942 GCA_964474935.1 uncultured Spirochaetales bacterium | reverse complement strand
CGCGGCCTCCCGGGCACGGCGTGCCTCGTCGAGCGCCTCGCCGGCGCGATGCTCGGCGACCTCGACGCGGCCGTTCAGCTGCGCGAGCTGCTCCTCGATCCGATCGAGCTGGACCGTCAGGTCGGCCACCTGGGCGCGGCTGCTCGTCGGTCCGCCCTCGCCGCCGAGCGCCCGCACGTCGCGCTCGAGCGCTCGGAACTCGGCCACGCTGACACAGCCCGTCGCGGCGATCGCCACCAGCGTCGCGAACGCGAGCACAGCCCACGATCCCTGCTTCCGTCCCCGCATCGACTCGACCATCACCCCTCCCAGCCTACGGATCCACGCGGGGCCGCCCGTCGGCGGGACCGGTGGCCGATCCCCTCTGCCCTGCCGAGCCCTCGGCCCTCGGGCCCCGGCGCGCTCGGTCGCGTCGCATCCGTCGCCACCCCGTCCATCTGGCACTCTCCCCGCGCTCTCCTGGCACTCCGCCGACAGTGATGTTCGGCGCTGTCCACGCCGTCCGCGCCGGCGCGCGACCCCGCCATTCCGAAGCGTCCCACACGTCCCGACATGACCTCACACGTCGCGACAGCGCCCGGCCCGGCCCGCGTTCATCGGGGATAGGGCCCCCAGGCCGGGCTCCGATCGGTACCGGATCCGTCCGTGACGCGTCGCTCGCGTCGACCGTCGAGGTCGACCTGGAAGATGTCGGCGCGGCCGAGCCGTGTCGAGCTGAATGCGATCTTGCGCGAGTCGGGCGACCAGGTCGGAGACTCGTCGCTCCGCGGATGGCTCACGAGCGGCACGTTCACCTCGCCTTCCGGGTCGATCAGCCAAATGTCGAATTGGCCTTCGATCCGGGCCTCGTAGGCGATCCACTGACCGTCGGGCGACCAGGCCGGCGACGTGTTGTAGCTGCCGTCGAAGGTCAGGCGCCGCACGCCGCCGCCGTCCCGGTCCATCCGGTAGAGCTGCGGCGAGCCTGCCCGGTCGGACACGAACACGATCTGGCGGCCGTCGGGCGACCAGCTCGGCGAGATGTCGATGGCCCGATTGCGGGTGATCGCCTTGAGGCGCCCGCCGCCCCTCGTGGCGGTGAAGATCTCGGACGAGCCATCGCGACTCATGACCAACGCCAGGCGCCTGCCCTCGGGGTCGAAGACGGCCCGGTACTGGGCGTAGACCGGATCGATGCTGCGCAGGATCCGTCCCGAGGTGCCGCCGTCCCGCGCCAGCAGGAAGAGGCGGGGGCGACCGCCGTCGCGGTACGAGCTGTAGACGATCGAATCGCCCTGGGGGTGCCAGGCTGGAAACTGACTGATCGCTCCACTGCGCGTCGCCTGGCGGAGATTCGTGCCGTCGGCATTCATGACGTACACCTCGCCCACCCCGGAACGATCCGAGACGAGGGCGATCTCGGTGCTCGCGACCCCCTGCCGGCCCGTGAAGGCGCCGACCACGTCGTCGGCGATCCGGCGCGCCACCACGTCGAGATCGCCGAGTCCCCCGCGATAGCGGTGACGCAGCAGCATCCGGCAGCCACGCGCGACGTCGGTCACGCGGTGCTCGACCACGATGCGCTCGCCCCCGGGCTCTAGCGCGATCTCGCCTTCCACCAACGCGTCGGTCCCGATCTGCGACCAGCTCGCGCAGACCGGTCGGTCCTCGAGCGAGCTCGTGGAGAGCGGCGCGAGGAAGGCTCCCGAATCGATCGCGTCGAAGAGGGCCGAGAAGTCGAGGCCCCGCTCGATGGCTACGCGAAGCGTCTCGGCTCGCGAGACGGCGGCCGGGTCGGGCTCGCCGAGGATCGCGAACTGCTGCACGGCGGTCCGGTAGCGCGCCTCGTTGGGGTCGCTCACCACCACCGCCGGCCGGCCCTGGGCGAGGGCCGACCCGGCCGCCCCGAGCACGGTGAGGGCGACGGCCACGCAGACGCACCCGCCACGGGCGCGACCGCGCC
>CAYYUT010000657.1:0-1944 GCA_964474935.1 uncultured Spirochaetales bacterium | reverse complement strand
GTGGTCCCGCGCCCGCCGGCCCGCGCTGGGCGAGCTGAGCCCTGGTGCAGATGCCCGGCTGGCATTTTCTCCGCGATGAATGCGTGCGAGCTGCCACCCACTCCTGAGCCCTGGGAGGAGGTGGAGGCCCACCCATGACTTTCGCGCACCCCTCGCGACTTCGAGGCCAGCTGCCGGCAGCGTTCGCCTTTCTGACACTCCTGGCCCTGCCCCTGAGCCTGCCCTCGTCGGCGCGGGCCTCCGAGATCATCCCGCTCTTCCAGGAGCGTTTCGTCGAGGTCTTGTCCGATGCCTCGACCGACTTCGCCCTGGGTTTCGAGACGGCCGACGAGATCGCCCCGGGCTTCGGCTCCTTCGTGTCCGCGATCGACGCCGATTCCGAGGTTCCGGGCGCCCGCGGCGACGCCTCCGCCGACCAGGACTCCGAGATCCTGCCGACCGTGCTCTCGGCCTTCGGAACCGCCGACGCCTCGGCCCTGATCGACACCACGAACGACGACTTCCCGATCGGGGGCGCCTCGGCGATCTCGGACTTCTTCGTCGAGTTCGAGGCGATCAAGACGGAGCGCTGGGTGCTCGCAGGGGTCATCGACGCGTTCAGCGACGACGACGCCGAGGCCGAGGCCTCCGTCGAGCTCGTCGGGCCCGGCGGGGTGGTGTTGTTCCGCATGGTGAGCGACGTCGGACTCGACGAGTTCTCGGAGTTCGTGACGCTCGAGGCCGGCTCGATCTACACCCTGCAGGCGACCGCCACGGCCGACGCCCTCGCCGTCGACGACATCGAGCTCGCCTCGGGCATCAGCGGCTACGAGATCTCGCTCACCCGGGTTCCCGAGCCCGGCAGCTTCGCGTTGGCTGTCGTCGGCGCGCTCGGTCTCTGGCGGGTCGGCCGCCGTCCCTGAGCGGGCGCCGGCCCTCTCGGCGCCCCGACGCGTCGCCGGTCGCCCGGCGACTGGGTCCATCGGAAGATCCTGAGCTGCGTCGGGCGCTCCCGCGTCGCCCCGCCTCCTCCGGGACGCCCGCCACGCCCGCGCCCCGACCTGCGAACCACGCTGTCGTCCCAGGGGCCGCGACCCCGCTCGATCCGACCACGAGGGTTGCCTTCCGTCCCACGGCGCGGCCCGGACTGCGGCATCCGGTACGCCACGGGCTTCGGCCCGCGTGCGAGCGCTCGCCTCGGGCCCCTGCACGCCCGGCACGCGGTTTGCTCATTGAATGGCTGGGAGGGTCCCCCCGATGTCGGCCGCAAGCCACCTCCGACCGGTTCCCGACCCCGAGGAGGCCGGACACCTGCGGAGCCCACCGCCGCATCTGCGGCTGGTGGCGGGCCGGAGGCTTCCCGAGCGCTACCGCCCACCGCACGGACGCTTCGACTCGGCGATCGGGGTGGCGATCGGGATCGCCTTCGCGATCGGTCTCTTCGTGACCATGGCGCTCGCCCAGATGATGGGGACGATCACGCCTCCGGGCCACCAGCTCGACGAACGGCTCGTGGCCTACCACACGCCGGACGTCGAAGAGATCGAGGAGGAGGCGACGCCTCCCGAGGATCCCCAGGAGGTTCCGGAGCCCGAGCGGCTCGAGCGGCCTTCCGAGCTGCTCTCGCCCGACCAGCTCGACATCGCCCTCAACCCCGGGACGGGCGGCGGGGTGGTGGGCGATTTCTCGCTGCCGACGCTCGCCGCCTCTCGCGACGCCGGTGAGCTCGACACCGGCGAGTTCGTGGACTTCATGGATCTCGACCGGGTGCCGCGGCCCATCGGGGTGACGGGCTTCCAGTTCCCGCGGCGATTGTTGCGCGAGAAGCTGACCGGCCGGATCGTGCTCCTGCTCAAGCTCGACGAGCAGGGTCGGGTGCTCGATGTCCGGGTGGACGCGTGGAATCTCCCCGAGTTCGACGCGTTCGTCGTGAGCGAGGTCGCCGAGTGGCGCTTCACGCCGCCC
>CAYYUT010000656.1:0-1945 GCA_964474935.1 uncultured Spirochaetales bacterium | reverse complement strand
ACCCGCCGGTGCTCAGCGAATTCCGAGGGCTCGACGAAGCGCGCCACCGCGATGTGCCGCTTGGTGGGCTGGAGATACTGGCCGATCGTGAGGAAATCGACATCGGCGGCACGCAGCGCATCCATCACGCCGTGCACCTCTTCCGCGCTCTCGCCGAGCCCCACCATCATCCCCGATTTCGTGAAGATCTCCGGGTCGAGCTGCTTCACGCGGGCGAGCAGCGCGACCGAGTGCTCGAAATCGGCTGCCGGTCGCACGGTCCGGTAGAGCCGCGGAACCGTCTCGACGTTGTGATTGAATACGTCGGGTCGGGCCGCGACCACCGCCTCGAGCGCGCCCGGCTTGCGCAGGAAGTCGGGCGTCAGCACCTCGATCGTGGTTCCCGGAGCCGCCTCGCGGATGCACTCGATCGAGCGGACGAACTGGCCGGCGCCGCCGTCGGCGAGATCGTCTCGATCGACCGAGGTCACCACCACGTGGCGCAGGCCGAGCGCGGCCACGGCTTCGCCGAGCCGTTCGGGCACGTGCGGGTCGAGCCCGAGGGGCTTGCCGGTGGCGACGTTGCAGAAGGCGCAGGCCCGGGTGCAGACGCTCCCCAGGATCATCACCGTGGCGTGGCGCTTCGACCAGCAGTCGCGGATGTTCGGGCAGGCGGCCTCTTCGCACACCGTGTGGAGCCGCTGTTCGCGCACGACGCGCCGCGTCTCGTCGTAGACGGGCGAACGATCGAGGCGCATGCGGAGCCAGGGCGGCTTGGGGCCACGGGGACGTTCGGGCTCGGGGTAGCGGGGTCGCGCCATGCGGCAACTCTCCGGGGAGGGCGCGGACGACCATCCGCCCGCCCTGCACGGTTACAGCAAACAAGAAGACCTCTCTACAGTGATTGATCCCCGGGGACCGGGCAAGCCGGTGACGCAGCTGCGGTGGGCGGATCGTACGCCCGCCCGGCCTCCCGCCTCGCGCGGCCGGGGCGGGAACGCCACCCGAGCGGCGCGGGACCGAGCCGGGTGGAGCTGGCGGACCGGGCCGGGCCGGATCGGCTGGCTGCCACGGCGGCTCGGGCGTCGCCCCGAGACCCTATAGTCTCGACATGACGCTCTACGACTTCCCGTTCGCCCCGAACCCGACCAAGGTTCGGATCTATCTGGCCGAGAAGGGCATCGAGGTGCCGCGCGTGGTGCTGAACCTGGTCGAGGGCGAGCACCGCAAACCCGAGTGGCTCGCGAAGAATCCGCTCGGCGGTCTCCCCTTCCTCGAGCTCGACGACGGCACGGTGCTCTCGGAGTCGCTCGCCATCATCGAGTACTTCGAAGAGCTCCATCCCGAGCCTCCGATGATCGGTACGACGCCCCTCGAGCGGGCGCGGGTGCGCCGGCTCGAGCGGATGTGCGAGTTCTCGGTGCTCGGACGGACGGGCCGGATCTTCTTCCACACGAGCCCGGTCTTCGCCGGCTCCACCCAGATTCCGGCGGTGGCCGAAGAGGCCCGGCAGAGCCTGCCCGACGTCCTGCGGATCATCGCCCGCGAGATCGGCGCCGCCCCCTTCGCGGCCGGCGAGCGCCCGACGATCGCCGACTGCACGCTCTACGCGGCGCTGCTCCACGGTCAGCGCGCGGGATTCGAGATGGGCGACGACGTCGAGAACCTCGCGCGCTGGTGGCGGAGCTTCGGGGAGCGGCCGAGCATCGAGGTTGCAGTCCGTCGGGCCACCGGGATGGGGTAGGCTCGGGCGGCGCCTGTCCCGCACAAGCCGCGAGAACGAGGAGGGAACATGGAGGTTCGCGCCGCCGTCGCCCACGAGGCCGGCAAGCCGCTCGCCCTCGAGAGCGTATCGCTCGAAGGTCCGAAGGCGGGCGAGGTGCTGGTGGAGATCAAGGCCACGGGCGTCTGCCACACCGACGCCTACACCCTCTCGGGCCGCGACCCCGAAGGCCTGTTTCCGACC
>CAYYUT010000655.1:0-1947 GCA_964474935.1 uncultured Spirochaetales bacterium | reverse complement strand
GCCCTCGACCCGCCGGGTTCGGCCTGGCCCGCGCCCGAGCAGGCCCGCACGCATCTCGGAACCGTCGAGTACCGCGACGTCGGCTCGGGCCCCCCGATCGTATTCCTGCATCTGGTGCTGGCCGACGCCTCGCATTGGGACCGGATGCCGCCGCTCCTCTCCGACCGCTTCCGGTGCATCCTGCCGACCCTGCCGATGGGCGCCCACCGCATCCCGGCCGCGCCCGGCGCCGACCTGTCGCCCGCGGGCCTCGCTCGTGCGATCGCCGAGCTGCTCGAACAGCTCGACCTCGACGACGTGACGCTCGTCGGCAACGACAGTGGCGGCGCGATCGCTCAGGTGGTGGCCACGAATCACCCGGAACGGCTCGGACGGGTCGTGCTGACGAACTGCGACATGTACGACGACTTTCCCCCGAAGGTCTTCGCCTACTTCCGGCTGCTGCCCTATCTGCCCGGAAGCATGGCGCTGCTCGGGCGCATGCTGAAGATCCGGATGCTCTGGCGATTGCCGTTCGTGTTCGGGCTCCTCGCCCACCAGATCGACGGACGCAAAATCCATCGCTGGGCCGACGCGCTGCTGGCCGATCCGCGGATCCGGCGAGATGCGCTCGCGGTGATCCGTTCGTTCCGGCCGGAGGTCACCCGACAGGCGGCCGCGGCGCTCCGCGCCACCCGGCTCCCGTTCCTGGTGGCCTGGGGAGCCGACGATCGGGCGTTCGTGCCCGCGCTCGCGCGACGTTTCTGCGCCGAGATCCCGACGGCCGAGCTCGTCCTGATCGACCACTGCAAGACCCTCGTCTGCTGGGACCAGCCCCAGCGTCTCGCAGAGCTCATCGCCGACTTCGTCCCGACGTGATCCGACCTCCGGGTGGTGGTTCCGGCGAGGCGCGCGTCCTGTCCGAGGTCCATGCCGTCCGTGCCGCCCGGCCGGTACGGGCCGGGGATCAGCCTTCCTGTGGATCCGCGAGCATGCGTTGGGCCACCGTCACGACGATGGCGGTCGTCCAGCCGAACATCACGAGGCCGTTGGTGGCCTCGAGGGCTCCGAGCAGCCGCCACGGCTCACCGAGGGTGACGTCGCCGTAGCCGAGCGTGGAGAAGGTCACGAGCGAGAAGTAGAGCGCCTCCTGCATCGTCGCGAGGGCCCCGAGGGCGACGTACGCCCAGGCCCAGAGCGCCGATTCCAGCACGGCGACCCCGCACATCGCCACGACCAGAAGCGCGAGGATGCGGACCCGGATCGCCGTCGCGCCCTGCGCCAGGCGCTCCTGGAAGGCGTCGGCACGGAGCGGCCGGACGACGACGACCGTGCAGGTGGCGTGGACGATCACCGTCGAGGCGACCAGCGCCAGCGCACACGCGAACTGGACGAGCACGCGCGGACGATAGCGGCCCCGGCGCCGGCTTTCGCGGAGGCGGGTGGTGGGGGGCGGTTCGAGTAGACTCCGTCTGTCGCCACGACCGGGGAGTCGATCCATGCGCCGACAAGCTCTGCTGATGCTCGTCCTGCTCGGGTCGTCGTTCGTGCCGGGACCGGTCCGCGCCGAGCCGCGCGAATGGGATCTGTCGCGGGTGACGGAGCTGGCCGATCGCCTGGTGCAGGAGCTCGCCGAGGGCCGGAAGGCCGCGGCGAAGGCGCCCGCGCAGGAGTCGGTCCACCAGCAGCGGACGCGCGATGCGGCGGTCGTGCGCGTCGAGCAGGTCCATCGCGCCGCCCTCGAGTATCGACGGCTGCTGCGGCCCGGGGCTTCGCGCTTCGAGACGGAGGGTCTCTACATCAGTCTGAGAGATCTGGCGGCGGGGGTCGGCGAAGAAGCGGGGGACGCCGACCCCTGCACCCCCCACCCCGACCCTGACGAGGACGGACACGGCGCGCCGGTAGCCGCGGACGCGCGGCAGCCCCACGCCGGGCCCGCCGCCCCCGCGCCGACGCCGGGTGCCCCCC
>CAYYUT010000654.1:0-1949 GCA_964474935.1 uncultured Spirochaetales bacterium | reverse complement strand
GGCGGGGAGTGATCCGCCTGCGCACGGAAGGGGGGACGTGCGTTTCGGCAACGGCGACGGCGGCAACGCCACGGGCGGGGGCTATTCGGTCTTCCGCGGCGGATATCAGGGGAGCAGCTTCCACGAGTTGCTCCGCACCCAGGAACCGCAGCTCCAGGCTCGCTACGAGGGTGCGCTCGAAGCCGCCTCGCGAGCCGGTATCGAGGTGCCGCACGGCACCACCGTGCTCGCATTCCGCTATGGCGACGGTGTGCTGGTCGCGGGCGACCGCCTCGCCACCGAAGGCATGCGGGTCGCGTCTCGCGACGTCCAGAAAGTCTACGCGACCGACTCCCACTCGCTGATCGCCATCGCCGGCGCCGCCGGCCCGGCCATCGAGATGGCGCGTCTGCTGGGCATCGAGCTCGAGCACTACGAGAAGATCGAGGGCGAACGCCTCGAGCTCGACGGCAAGGCCAACAAGCTGTCGCAGATGATCCGCCAGAACCTCCCCATGGCCATGCAGGGCCTGGTGGTCGTCCCGATCTTCGCGGGCTACGACGTGCGTCGGAAGCTCGGGCGGCTCTGGAAGTTCGACATCACCGGCGGCCGCTACGAGGAGACCGAGCTCGACGCGACGGGCTCGGGGGGCCTGTACGCGCGTGAGTCGCTCAAGAAGAGCCATCGCTCGGATCTATCGCACGACGACGCCATCCGCGTCGCCGTGGGCGCGCTCACCGATGCGGCCGACGAAGACCGTGGCACCGGCGGCGTGGATCTGGCCCGCGGGATCTTCCCCACCGTCAACCTCTGCACCGAGCGCGGCATCGAGCTCGCGAGCGAGGATGCGCTGCGAACGGCCTACGAGCGGGTCGTCGAAGAGCGACGAGGACAGTCCCGATGAGCATGCCGTTCTACGTCAGTCCCGAGCAGCTCATGCAGGACAAGGCCGAGTACGCCCGCAAGGGCATCGCTCGGGGCAAGTCGATCGTGACCCTCGAGTACGATGCCGGCATCCTGCTGATGGCCGAAAACCACTCGGCGAGCCTCTCGAAGATCGGCGAGATCTACGATCGCATCGCCTTCGCCGGGGTCGGAAAGTTCAGCGAGTTCGACCAGCTCCGGAAGGTGGGCGTCCGCTATGCCGACGTGAAGGGGTACGCGTACAGCCGCGACGACGTGCGGGGGCGCGCGCTCGCCAACTCGTACTCGCAGGTGATCGGCGACATCTTCACGCGCGAGATGAAGCCCCTCGAGGTCGAGATCGTGGTGGTCGAGGTCGGTGAGCCGCTGCTCGCCGGTCACGAGGACAACTCGATCTACCGCGTGCAGTTCGATGGCAGCATCGCCGACGAGTCGGGCTACTGCGTGATCGGAGGCACCGCCGACAACCTGGAGAGTCATCTCCGCGCCAACTACCGCGAGAACCTGCCCCTCGGGGAGGTGGTCGCGCTGGGGCGGGACACGCTCGCGCGGGCCGAGAACGGCCAACCGAATCTCGACCCCAAGAACCTCGAGGTCTGCCTCCTCGAGCGGGAACGCAGGGGGCGCAAGTTCCGCCGCCTGTCGGTCGATGAAGTAGGGGGTATCCTCGCTTCGTAGGAGCGACCACCCCCCACAATCGCCGGAAGGCCTTGTGCAAAAGCGGATCTTTGGTGTCGAGACCGAGTACGGAATCATCTTCACCCCGGAAGGGCGCAAGACCCTCCCCGTGGAGAAGGCGATCCGTTTCCTGTTCGAGAAGCTGATCACCACCGAGCACTTCCTGAACGTGTTCCTCGAGAACGGGGCCCGCTTCTACCAGGACACGGGCTGCCACCCGGAATACGCGACGCCCGAGTGCGCCGCCCCGCGCCAGCTGATCGTGTACGACAAGGCCGGCGAACGGATCCTCGAAGACCTGCAGGACTACGCCGAGGAGAAGATCCGCGAGGAGCGCGTCGCCGGGAAGCTCTCGATCTTCAAGAACA
>CAYYUT010000653.1:0-1953 GCA_964474935.1 uncultured Spirochaetales bacterium | reverse complement strand
CCCCTGGACGATTCCTCGCGCAGGAAGACCTCTCTCCCGAGCCTCTCTTCCCTGCCCCCCTCTCCCCCGAACCCGACTGGTGGCTCGATCGCGCCTTCCCCTCCGACTTCGACTACGCCCAGGACATCCAGCAGGCACCCGACGGGCGCCTCGTCGTGACCCGATGGAGTGGATGGGTCCATGTGGTCGATCCCCGAGCGCCCGGAACGCCGGCGCGAAGCGGCAAGCTCCCACGCGCGGGCGGAGCCGGCCTGTACTACACGGCGGTGGTGCGCGGCGATCGGGTCTGCGCCACCTATTGCGAAGACGTGTCGGTGGTGTGCGCGACGCTGCCTCGGGTAGACTGATCCCATGTTCGAGGCGCGCCGCCAACGGCTTCTCGAGGCGATGGGCCCCGACTCCGTCCTGCTCCTGCTCGGTGCCGGGCTTGCCACCCGCTCCGCCGATACCCATTTCCCCTTCCGGCAGGACAGCGACTTCCACTACGTCACCGGCTTCGACCATCCCAACGCCGCCGCCCTGCTGCGAACCGACGGCGGCCCGGGATTCACGCTCTTCGTCGAGCCGCGCGACCCCGATGCCGAGACCTGGACCGGTTTTCGGCCGGGTGTCGAGGGCGCCCGGAGCGACTTCGGCGCCGACGAAGCCCACCCCATCTCGGAGCTCGCCGACCACCTGACGAAGCTGCTCGGCAAGGCCCGCCGCATCCACCACGTGCTCGGACGCGACTCCGCGATCGACCGGACGCTGGTTGACACGATCGAGAGCATGCGCCTGCGCTCGCGCGCGGGGCTCGTTCCGCCCGCCGAGATCGTCGATCCACGCTCCATCCTGCACGAGATGCGGCTGCTCAAGGAGCCGGGCGAGCTCGACATCATGCGACGCGCGGCGGCGATCTCGCACGAGGCCCACGGCGCCGGAGCCGCCCGGATGCGGCCGGGGGTCTTCGAGTACGAGATCGAGGCGGCCATCGACTACACCTTCCGGCGGCGCGGAGCCGCGGGACCGGCCTACACCACGATCGTCGGGAGCGGTCGCAACGCCACCGTCCTGCACTACATCACCAACGATCAGAAGCTCGCCGAAGGCGACATGGTGCTCGTCGACGCGGGCTGCGAGCTCGAAGGCTACGCCTCGGACGTGACCCGCACCTATCCGGTCGGGGGCCACTACGCCGGCGCCGGCCGCGCGGTCTACGACGTGGTCCTGTCCGCGCAGCTCGCCGCCATCGACCAGGCGCGGCCCGGCGCGACCCTCGAGGAGGTGCACGAGCGGGCGCTGCGTCGGCTCGTCGAAGGGCTGAAGGATCTCGGCATCCTGGAGGGCGAGGTCGACGGACTGATCGAGGGCAAGGCGTTCCTGCCCTACTACATGCATCGCACCAGCCACTGGCTCGGTCTCGACGTGCACGACGTCGGCTCCTACACGCAGGACGGCGGGCCGCGCCCCCTCGAGCCGGGGATGGTCTTCACGATCGAGCCCGGCCTCTACATCAGCTCGGGTGCCGAAGCCGACCCGCGCTTCCACGGCATCGGGGTCCGCATCGAGGACGACGTCGTCGTCACGCCGGAAGGCTGCGAGAACCTCACCGAGGCGATTCCCAAGCACCCCGCAGACGTCGAAGCCTGGATGTCCGCGGGTGACTGATCGGAGACCACCCGGATGCAAGCGCCCGACATCGAATCCCTGCTGAAGGAGAAGCGGGTCTTCAAGCCCGACCGCGAGTTCGCCCGCAAGGCGAACTGGAACAAGAAGACGGCGCGTGAGATGCGCGCGCTCGCGGCACGCAGTCCCGAGCGATTCTGGGCCCGGATGGCGAAGGAGAACGTCACCTGGTTCACCCCCTGGAAGAAGGTGCTCGACTGGAAGCCCCCCTTCGCCAAGTGGTTCGTCGGGGGCAAGCTCAACGTGTCGTACAACTGCCTCGACCGTCACATCGAGGGAGAGAACGCC
>CAYYUT010000652.1:0-1955 GCA_964474935.1 uncultured Spirochaetales bacterium | reverse complement strand
GATCGGCTCGCTCACCGGCGCCGAGGTGGCCTTCGTGGACAATCCGCGCCGCGAAGCCTCCGAGAACGAGCTGGCGGTCGAGAACGAGCGCCTGCGCAAGCTCGGCCTGAACCCGATCACGTTGGAAGAAGGACTGCTCGACGAGGTGCACCTGGTGGCGAAGCGCCATCTCGACCGGGTCGATCTCGACAAGATCCCGTGCCGCTCCACTTGGTGGACGGACGGCCGCTAGGTCACGCGCCAGCCCGAGGAATCCGGCGCCCCATCGGCCCGCAGGGCCGGCCGGCTAGCCCCGCACCGCCGGCGCCGAGCCGCTCTGTCGCATGTCGGCCCGGAAGCGCCGGGACGATAGATCCTTACGATTGCGCCCGGCGTTGCTGTTGCCCGCCCAGATGGTGGCCGCCTGCACCTCGGGATCCCGCTCGTTGTCGTCCGAGACCTTGCACAGGGTGGGTGCGCGGCGATCCGCGTACAGGTTGCCCCAGCGCACCCGTCGCCCGCACGCACGGTAGGCGTCGTAGAGCGAGAGCTGGCCGTAGCCGCGCGGCTTGCTCGGAAAGGGCAGATCCTCGATGCGCCGGTGCCATTCGTCCAGGAACCACTCGCTCCGGTCGTTCAGGGCAATCCCGATCAGACAGCCCCAGATCCGCCCCTTCTTGCGGACCCCCGAGAAGAGCTTCTTCTTGCGGATCGGGGCCACCACGTCGTAGTCGTCGAGCATGTCGAACAGGCCGTGGAGGCCGCCCCGGAAGTAGGAGTCGATGTCGGTGTGCACGAGCTTCTCGTGGCCGGCCGCGCGTAGCTCCCGCGCCACCTCGGGCAGGCTGCGATAGCGCTCCTCCACCGACATCAACAGCTTCCAGCGGAAGTTCTGGTCGGTGGTGACGTCGTGCTCGACCTCGTGCTTCCAGCTTTCGAGAGTCGCGAGATCCACCTCGGCGGTCTCGGCCAGACGGGCCAGATCGAGGCGCGCGTTCCGCACCTGCAGGTTCGGGTAGAGCGCGTGCAGCTCGGCGATCTCGCCATCCGCCAGATCCCGGGTGTCGAAGACGACCGGAATCTCGTCGCCGTGATGGAGCCGGAAAGACTCGAGGTAGGTCCGGGCGAAACCGATGAGCCCGTTCGAGAAAAAGGCATGCATGGCGATCACGACGCGTCTCCGTGATCCCGGAACCACTTCCAGGTCTGCGCGAGACCCTCTTCGAGATCCGTCCGCGGGTCGAATCCGAACTCTCGCTTGGCCCGGTCGATCCGACACCACGTGGTGTGCACCTCGCCGGCCCGGGCCGGCTCGTGCACCACCTCGAACGGGTGCGAGGCCCCGACGACCGTTCGAAAGCCCGCGATCAGCTCGTTCACGGACGTGGGGCGCGCCGACGCGAGCTGGAAGACACCGGTCGCACCGACCTCGAGCGCTCGGCGCAGACCCGCGACGAGATCCCCGACGAACAGGAAATCGCGCACCGCGCTGCCATCGCCGTAGACGACGAGGGGCTCACCCGCCAGGATCCGCTTGCAGAACGCCGCGACCACGCTCTGCTTGCGGATCGAGCGCGGCCCGTAGGCATTCGAGAAGCGGAGCGCGCAGGTCTTCATCCCGAAGCTGCCGGCATAGGCCGAGAGGTACCCCTCGATCGCGAGCTTCGAGGCGCCGTAGGGCGAGATGGGTCGCGCCACGGTGTCCTCGTCGACGGGCGGCTCGGCCTCGCCGACGATCGCCCCGCCGGTCGACGCGAAGACGAAGCGCTCCACCCCGGCCCGGTGCGCCTTGGCGAGCACCGCATAGGTGTCGGCCACATTCACCCGGAAGCTTCGCTCCGGGTTCGCGATCGAGTCGATCACGCGGGTGTCCGCGGCCAGCTGGATCACGGTGTCGCGGTCGCGGAGAGCCGCTTCGAGGATCTCGGGGGCGCCGAAGTCGCCCCGCACGAACTCGACACGCGGGTCGTCGGGTA
>CAYYUT010000651.1:0-1972 GCA_964474935.1 uncultured Spirochaetales bacterium | reverse complement strand
GGTGCGCGCCGAGCGAGGCATGATCCTGCTGCGCGACGGGGTGGGGGACGACTACACGGTGCGGTTGGCGCGGAACCTGGAGAGCCAAACCATCCAGGATGCGGCGGACTTCAGCAAGAACGTGGCCTCTCCGTTGCTCGCGTGCGGAGACGGATTCACCTGCACGAGTGACGCATCGGAGGGGGCCCCCCGATGTCGCGGCGCCTTCAGCCTGCCATCGAGTGACGCCGAGTTCCACATCGCAGCGTACGGCGACGCGGCGTGCGTGCTCTCGCGGGATTCACTCGGCGGGGGACCGAGCTACCCGCTCTGCGTCGACAACGGAGCTTCGGGCCTCGACGGTGCGCCCGACGAGCCGATGACCGACGTTGCTGTCGGCGATCGACATGCGTGCGGCCTGCGGCCGGACGCGAGCCTCGTGTGCTGGGGCGCCGGCCCCGCCGCGCTCGCGGCGAACGTGCCGTCCGGCTCGTTCCTGTCGGTCGTGGCGGGCAACGACTACTCGTGTGCGATCGGAGCCGGGCTGGAGATCACCTGTTGGGGTGACCTCTCGTCGGGCCTCGCGACGATCCCGACCGGGGGCTTCCTCGACATCCACGCAGGCCCCCGCTTCGCATGCGTGACACGCCGAGACGGCACCCTCACGTGCTTCGGCGATTCTTCGCGGAACCAGACCTCGCCGCCCATCGGACCCTTCGGCAGTGTGAGTCTCGGCGATGGATGGGGCTGCGGAGTGCGTCCGAGTGGAGCGACGGAGTGCTGGGGCGACGACGCGCTGCCGCCGCCGAGCGGCCGGTTCTGCGAGGTGAGCGTGCAGACCGGTGCGGGCGACGGGGCGTGTGGCCGGCGCCCGGAAGGCGGCGGCGAGTGCTGGGCCGACCTGACATCCGGTGCCCCGTTCTGCGCGTCCGACGACACCGACTGCGACGGTGCTTCCGATCAGAACGACAACTGTCCGACCGTCCCCAATGCCGCACAGGGAGGCACGTGCACCGAGCCTTCTGGCGGTGCGTGTACGTCGGACGCAGACTGCAGCGAACGTTGCGACCTCGACCAGGCCGACATCGACGGCGACGGCATCGGCGACGCGTGCGACAACTGCCGTGACGACTGGAACCCGAAGCAGTTCGATAGCGACGTCGACGGCTTCGGAGACTTCTGCGACGAGTGCGTGGCGATTCCCGACGGCCCGCTGCTCGGCACCTGCATCGCCGGAGACCCCGGTCTCATCCGAGCGGACTGCACATCGGACGCAGCGTGCGGGACAGGAGGCGACTGCGTCCAGGAGCCGCGTGACGTCGAGCCGCCGCCGTTCGGCAACGGTCGAATCGATCTCTGCGAGCCCACGGAGCTCTTCATCCTGCCCGTCGCCGAGGGTCAGATGAGCGCATCGATGGCGAGCCCGGGCATGGGAGGCGCAGCCCGCCTCGCGGGGCCGGAGATGACCTCGACTCGGCCGGGTCGAATGACCGCCGCCGTTGCGCCGGAGCTCGTCGATTACGATCGGTATCAGGTGCTGCTGCGCTGCGGCTCGGAAGACACGATCCGCCGTGTCCGGATCGGCTACCGGCTGCCCGCGAATCCAGCCACCGGTCAGCCATTTCCGATCGCTCTCGCAGCCGCACCGGCCGACGACTACCCAGAGGGGACCGCCTTCGCGGGCTGCAACCGCAACGACTGCGCGGGAGCGGATCAGCAAGGCGGCTTCCTCGGCGGGCGGGTCAATCCGGCTCAGTCCTTCATCGTCACGGCCGCGGAGCTCAACGCGGAGAACGCAGGCAACCCGAGCATTCCGACGCTCGACCCCAACAAGATCTTCCTGTCGAAGGAGCAATCCGCCCCGACGCAGCAGCCGCTGTGCCGACCCAACGAGCAGCAGACGCTGACGTACATCGTCGTCGACGACGTGGCGCCAGGCAGCATCTTCGACGACCCGCATCTCAATGCTGCGGCACCCGATGCAATCCAGCAG